>JBJMUK010000137.1:0-15640 GCA_045811225.1 Sphingomicrobium sp.
GAGCTTGATGATGTCCATGGTGGCCATCGCGAGGCCCGCGCCATTGACCATGCAGCCGATGCTTCCGTCGAGCTTGATGTAGCTGAGGTCGTACTTCGACGCCTCGATCTCCATCGGCTCCTCTTCGCTGAGGTCGCGCAATTGCTCGAGGTCGGGGTGGCGGAACTCGGCATTGTTGTCGAAGCCGACCTTCGCGTCGAGCACCATCAGCTTGCCATCCTGAGTGACTGCAAGCGGATTGATCTCGATCTGGCTCGCGTCCGTGCCGACGAAGGCATCATACAGCTTCGCCAGGACGAACTGCGCCTGCTTGGCAAGGTCACCCTTCAGGCCGAGCGCAACTGCAACGGCCCGGCCGTGGTGCGGCATCAGTCCGGTTGCAGGGTCGATGGTGAGCGTTTCGATCTTCTCCGGCGTGTCATGGGCCACCGTTTCGATGTCCATGCCGCCTTCGGTCGAAGCGACGATGGCGATTCGGCCGGTGTCGCGATCGACGAGGAGCGCGAGATAGAATTCCTTTTCGATATCCACGCCGTCGGTGATGTAGAGCCGCTGAACTTCCTTGCCGGCGTCACCGGTCTGGATCGTCACCAGCGTGTTGCCGAGCATTTCCTGCGCATGTTCGCGAACCTCGTCGAGCGAACGGGCAAGGCGGACGCCGCCCTTCGCGTCGGGTCCGAGTTCCTTGAACTTCCCCTTGCCGCGGCCGCCCGCGTGAATTTGCGCTTTTACGACCCACAAAGGTCCGGGCAGCTTGCCGGCGGCCTGAACGGCCTCTTCGACGGACATGGCAGCATGACCGGCCGGGACCGGGACACCGAATTTGGCGAGCAGCTCTTTGGCTTGATATTCATGGATGTTCATAGCGGGCTGCCATTAGCCAGATTGTCCCGGGCGTGCAAAGGCGCGCGCTTAAGTTCGCTAATGTCCCTCGCTTTACGCCATTTTGTGCGAGCTTAAGGCGGAGACGGAGGCGAATGGCCATTGGCCCCAAACCCCACTCGGAGGCCCCACGCTAGACTTTGAAGCGCCGTGAAGGACAGGTAAATTGGGTCGTGCCTGATTCCCGCCAGCGCAAGATCATCCATGTCGACATGGACGCGTTCTACGCGTCCGTGGAACAGCGCGATGATCCGGAACTTCGAGGCAAGCCGGTAGCCGTTGGCGGTGGCCACCGGGGCGTGGTTGCCGCAGCCTCCTACGAAGCGCGGCAGTTCGGGGTGCGGTCCGCGATGCCGTCAGTGTCAGCCAAGCGCCGGTGCCCGGACCTGCTGTTCGTGAAGCCGCGCTTCGATGTCTATAGAGCAGTCTCCCAACAGATCCGGGCCATTTTCGCCGATTACACCGACCTGGTTGAGCCTCTCAGCCTCGACGAAGCCTATCTGGACGTAAGCGAGGACCGGCATGGGCTGGGCAGCGCGCGGGCCGTCGCCGAGGCGATCCGCAAGCGCATACGCGAGGAAACGGGCCTGACTGCCTCGGCCGGCGTGAGTTACTGCAAGTTCATCGCCAAGCTGGCGTCCGACCACCGCAAGCCCGACGGGCTGTGCGTGATTACACCGGAGCGGGGTGCGGAGTTCGTCGCATCGCTGCCGGTAGCCCGCTTTCATGGAGTAGGCCCTGTCACCGCCAAGAAGATGGAGCGGCTCGGAATCCACACCGGCGCGGATCTGCGCGACTGGAGCGTGCCGCAACTGGAGGCGCATTTCGGAAGCTCGGCCGGGTGGTACTGGCGGATCTGCCGCGGGATCGACGACCGCGAGGTGAAGCCGGACAGGCCCTACAAATCGGTCAGCGCCGAGCGAACGTTCGATGAAGATCTGGCGGAACATGAGCGGCTAGCGTCGGAGCTGGAGCGCATCGCCGGTTACGCGTGGGACCGTGTCGTTCGGGCCGACGTGGCAGGCCGGACCGTAACGCTGAAAGTGAAATATGGGGACTTCACCCTGATCACGCGTTCGCGGAGCTTCGGCGAACCGGTTGCGAATCGGGACGCTTTTGCGGCGACCGGGCAAGCGCTTCTGGCCGGGCTATTTCCGCTGCCGCGCGGGGTCAGATTGCTCGGCCTCGGCCTGCACAACCTAGTGGGTCCGGAGGGGGAAGCGCCTGCCCAGCTTGGATTGGCCATTTAGTTAGACTTGTGCTATAGAATCTAAACGTAAGGCCGTCGCGATTCACTCGGCGGCCCGATTAGCAGGAACCTGACACAAGGTGGGGAGCCGCGACCGCAAGTCGTTTTGGGGGGCGATGCGGAACGTATCGGCTCCGACCACCTTAACATAGGAAAGGTTAGTAATGGCTGCAAAGGCGCTTAGCTTCGACGTTGGCGATTATGTCGTTTACCCCAAGCACGGTGTTGGTCGCGTCGTCGAACTTCAGAGCACTGAAATCGCCGGCACTCGTCTCGACCTCTACGTACTCCGTTTCGAAAAAGAGAAAATGACCCTCCGCGTTCCCGTCGCCAAGGCGGACTCGGTCGGCATGCGCAAGCTTTCGTCCGACAAGACGATGAAGGATGCGCTGGAGACCCTGAAGGGCAAGCCAAAGGTGAAGCGCACCATGTGGTCGCGCCGTGCGCAGGAATATGAAGCGAAGATCAATTCGGGCGACCTCACGTCGATCGCCGAAGTGACCCGGGACCTGTTCCGTGCCGACGACCAGCCGGAGCAGAGCTATTCGGAACGCCAGATCTTCGAAGCGGCTTCCTCGCGCCTGGCGCGTGAGCTTGCGGCGATGGAGCAGGTGGACGAGCCAACCGCGCTGGTGAAGATCCTGGAGATCCTCAACAAGGCGGCCGCCATTCACAACAAGGCGAAGGCCGAGCTGGCCGCGTAAGCGACCTTACTCGATCAAGCAGAAGGGGCGTGCCGCAAGGCGCGCCCCTTTTCTTTTGTCCGCTGCGGTCGGTCAGGGGAAGAAGGGGAGGCGCAACGTCAGACGGGGCGCAGTGAACCGCTCCTCGCCCCTGATCCAGTCGCCCGAGACTTCCCCGGTATGGGGAACGAAGCCGGGATAGATGACCAGACGGTTGAACTGTCCCTTGAGGCTGCCGATCAGCTCGAACTCGTCATTCGACTCGACCAGATACCCCGCTCCGGTGCCCGAAAGCGGCGCCTTTTGCGCGAAGAACATCGTTCCTCCCCGCTCCTCCCGATTGAGGTAGACGAGACCGAAGATTGGAACGGGATCCACGTGCGGAATGCGCTGCGGGTTGCTGAGCTCATCCGGGTGAACGTCGACGATCGCGAAGTCCGGAAGGACATTCCGGAGGGTGGTGAGTGGCTGACCATCCTTTTGAATGGGCGGGATGTGGGGCAGGTAGTGGTTCTGCAGCATGCTCAGCGCAGCATCTTTCAACCGCGGCAACGAAGGCTCGCACTCCGGAATGGGCGCAATCCGGCCGGGGTAAGCATAGGGCGGAACCTGGAAATCCAGGCTCAGGGCCCAATCGCGAACCCCGTCCGGGTCGACGAGAAAATTATCGACTAGAAGGGCCGGAATACGCCCGCCGATAAGCTCATGTCGAGGCTGGAGCCCGGGATTGGTCTGGAGCAGAGAGGAAGTTGCGGACACATACCGCCGCTAGGATGCGCAGGATGGGCACGCAAGCGGAACGGCGGCACGCTCTTGCGCCAGCATTCAATCATGCGTATTATTGCATTAATACAGTAGCGCAGGAGGATGACGTGAGAAGAGCACTGGGAATGGCCGCTGCAATCGCGGCGGCGGTACTGGCCGCAGGATGTGGGCATGCGAGCGCGGAAGATCCGGGACCAAGCGGAACGCGTAACTTCCAGGTCGGCGGATTCCAGAAGATTGCGGTCAGCGGCCCCTTCGAAGTTCAAGTCCGCACCGGCGGTGCGGCGAGCGTGTCCGCCAAGGGGCCGCAGAAGATTCTCGATCGCATGCTGGTCGAGGTCCAGGGCGACACGCTGATGATCCGGCCCCGCCCGGAGAATGGCGGGTTTCACTGGAATTGGGGACACCATGACACAATCAATGTTGCCGTGACGACGCCGGAGCTTCGCGCCGCGCACATCGACGGGTCGGGCGGCGTCAGGGTCGACCAGGTCAAGGGCCAGAGCTTCGACGGCGGAGTCCGGGGATCGGGCGACCTGTCAGTCGCGCAGCTCGACGTCCAGTCACTAAGCCTGGCGATCGGCGGATCGGGGGACGTAAGGGCCGAAAGCGGCCGGGCCCAGACGGTGGAGCTCACCATCAAGGGATCCGGCGACATCGACGCCAAAGGAGTGGCCGCGGAATCGGCAAATGCGACCATCGGCGGGTCGGGCAATATCTCCGCCCAGGCCACCGGAAGCGCCTCCGTGAACGTCATGGGTTCCGGCAACGTCGAGATTACAGGCGGCGCTAAGTGCACGGTCAACAAGGCAGGATCGGGCGACGTTCGCTGCTCTTAAGTCGGTTTTAACCATGACGGCGGAAAGGTTGGGCATGCGCTTCTTCCTTCCTGCCCTGACCCTCGCCTTGATGGCCTCACCGGTCCAGTCCGCTGAGCGAAGCTTTACCGTCACCGGCTTCACGAAGGTCCGCGTGGACGGAGCCTATAAGGTGAAGGTGACGACCAACAGCGCTCCATTCGCCCGCGCCAGCGGCGACGCTTCGTCGCTCGACGCGCTCACCATGGACGTGCAGGGCGCCACTTTGGTCATCCACCCCAGCCGAAGTTCCTGGGGCGGCTACCCCGGGGAGGTCAGAAAGCCCGTCGAGATTTCGCTTGGGACGCATGACCTAGTGTCCGTGTGGGTGAACGGCGCCGGGAGCGTTGCGGTCGATCGCGTGCGCGGGCTGAGCTTCGATTTTGCAGTCGAGGGACCGGGCGCCGGCTCCATCGCCGCAGTCCAGGTCGACCAGCTGCGCGTGAATCTAGGAGGCACTGCAACGGCGTCGATCGCTGGCCAGGCGCCACGCATGTCGGCACAGGTCCGGGGCAGCTCCTCGCTGGATGCCTCCTCGCTTGCAATCCGGGACGCAGTCATCCTGGCGGAAGGCCCCGCCATCGTGAAGGCTGCGGTCGCCAACACCGCGAAAGTCGATGCCTATGGAGCTTCGTCTGTTCAACTGACGGGCAGCCCCGCCTGCACCAGCCGGGTCTACGGGTCAGCGACGATCAGCGGGTGCAAATAGGCCTAGACCAAGGCCAGCGCCGCAAGCCGCCCGAACAGTTGGGGCGGAAGCTCTCCAAGACCGACCGCGCCGTCCGACTCCACCGCTTCGCCCACCTCATAATAGCGCCAGCCCTGATGCGCGCGGCGCGCGACGGGAGACACCGGCCTGAGATCGCCTGAGCAGACGATGTCGATGCGCCCGTCTTCGCGATCGTCGAAGCGCAGGATCTGCTGGCAGGCCACCATGCGATGCTTGACGATCCAGTACAGCGATCCGCCGATCAGCTCCGCCGCCCGCTTGGGGCGCATGCGAGTCACCACGCGGACCTCGCCTTCCACCGCCCGGCCTGCAATGCGCGCCTGAAGCGCTTCGAGATCGCGGCAGGCGAACGCAACTTTGGTCATATGGAGAAGGGCCATGGCTGGCCCGACATGGTCGATGCAGGCTGAACCGGCACTGACTTAGTGGACAATCCCCGACGCGGTGGCGAGGCCGAGGACCGCGAAATAGCCCATCGAATCGGTGACCATCGTCACGAAAACGGAGGATGCAACGGCGGGATCGGCGCCGGCACGTTCCAGGGTGATCGGGACGAGCACGCCCGCGATCCCCGCAACGACGATGTTGACCAGCATGGCGGCGGCAATCACCGCCCCCAAGGACCAGTCGAAGAAGACGAGCGCCACGCCAATGCCGATGATCAATGCGATCGTGAGTCCGTTCAGCAATGCCACGCGGACTTCGCGGGTCACTGCGCGCCAGCGGTTGGAGCCAGTCAGCTGGTTGGTCGCAAGCGCCCGCACCGTGACCGCCAGCGTCTGCGTCCCGGCGTTGCCGCCGACGCCGGCGACGATCGGCCCAAGGGCTGCAAGCAAGGCGAGATGTTCGATGGACGTTTCGAACTGCCGGATGATGAAAGCTGCAACCAGGGCCGTAAGCAGGTTGGCAACCAGCCATCGGACGCGTGCGCCGTAGCTTTGGATCACGGGTTCGTTGATGTCGCCTTCGTCGCCGACTCCGGAAAGCAGCAGCACGTCCTCGCTCGCTTCTTCCTGGATGATGTGCACGATGTCGTCGACGGTGATCATGCCGACTAGCCGCCCGGACCCGTCCACCACGGCCGTGGAAATCAGTGCATATTTCTGGAAGCGCAGCGCCACTTCTTCCTGGTCCATGTCGACCGGGATCAGTGTCTGCTCGCGCTGCATCATCTTCTCGACGAGCAGGGATCGCGGCGCGCGAAGGATGGCCGACAGCTTGCAGGTGCCGACCGGACGGTGGCCTGGATCGACCACGAACACTTCCCAGAATTCGGTCGCGAGCTCGTCGTTGCCGCGCAGATAGTCGATCAGCTGGCCGACCTTCCAATGCTCCGGCACCGCGATCAGGTCGCGCTGCATCAGGCGGCCGGCAGATTCCTCAGGATAGGCCAGCGCTTCTTCGATCGCCGCCCGGTCGTCCGGCTCCATGGCGCGAAGGACGGCCCGCTGCTCATCCTCCTGGAGATCCTCGAGGATGGCGACGGCGTCGTCCGTATCCATCTGCCCGGCAAGGTCGGCGACCTGGTGCGGCTCGAGCGCGTCCAGCAAGGTCTCGCGGACGTGCTCGTTCATTTCCGTGAGCACGTCGGCGTCGACGATTTCGGCCAGCGCCCGGACCAGCCCCTGGCGTTCGTCGCGCGCCGCAAGCTCGATCAGGTCGGCGACGTCGGCTGGGTGGAGCGGCTCGACCAGCTCGCGTGCAGTCTCGTCATCGCCGCTTGCAACGGCGTCGAGCACCCGGTCCACGAACTCCGGGCGGAGCCGATCTTCGGAGTCCATGGGGGTTTCGTCTTCGAGCCCGGGCGGTACGGCGGCGATGTTCTCGCTCTCGCTCATGACCTATTCCCCTGACGACCGCTGCGCCCGCCTCTATTGACGGGGGTGCTCTGGCGCAAGGCAGGATGCGCGCCTACATGCCCCCGACAATCTTGAACGGAGCTTCTATCATGGCCGATGCCGACCGCCTGACCTTCACTCTTTCCTCTGGCGGAGACGTCGTAATCCGCCTCCGCCCCGACCTGGCCCCGGGCCACGTGCAGCGGATCACGGAGCTTGCCGAGCAGGGTTTCTACGATGGCGTGCTCTTCCATCGCGTCATCCCCGGCTTCATGGCGCAGGGCGGCGACCCGACGGGAACGGGATCGGGCGGCTCGCAGCTCCCGGACCTGAAGGCCGAATTCAATTCCGAACCGCACGTCCGCGGTACCTGTTCGATGGCCCGGACGTCCGCCCCGAACAGCGCCAACAGCCAGTTCTTCATCTGCTTCGACGACGCGACCTTCCTCGACCGCCAGTATACGGTGTGGGGCAATGTCGAGAGCGGCATGGAGCATGTCGATGCGTTGCCGGTCGGCGAACCCCCGCGTGAGCCGGGCAAGATCGTGAAAGCCACCGTTTCGCGCGCAGGTTGACCCAAGCAGCGCTCACGCTTCGACAAGCTCGGCGTGAGTGCTTGCGAAGGGCGTAGCTGCGGCTGCGCCCGACCTGAGCTTGGCGAAGGCTGGAACCTGAATGTTCGCTAGTCGAGCCATCACGCTGATCACTGGCGCATCGGCCGGGCTGGGCGTGGACTTCGCCCGCCAGCTGAGCGCGAAGGGGCACCGACTCGTCCTTGCTGCACGGAGGGGCGACCGCCTCGAAACCCTGGCGGCGGAGCTTGGCAATGCCCGCGCGATCACGATCGACCTTGGCAAGCCGGGCGCCGCAGCGAAGCTGATGGCCGATATCGCCGCGACCGGCGAGCAGGTGGAAGTTCTCGTGAACAACGCGGGTTTCGGGCTGGGCGGCCGTTTCGCCGAGCTCGATGGCCCCCGCCAGCGCGAGATGATCGACCTCAACATCGCGACCCTCACCGATCTCTGCCGGATCGTCGCCCCGCAGATGATCGAGCGGCGATCGGGTGCGATCCTGAATGTCGCATCGACCGCAGCGTTCCAGCCTGGCCCCGGGATGGCCGTCTATTTCGCTACCAAGGCCTACGTGCTGTCGTTCACCGAGGCTCTGCACGAGGAGCTGAAGCCCTTCGGCATCAAGGTCTCCGCACTGTGCCCTGGACCGACGAAGACCGAGTTCGGACGGGTCGCAGGCTTTGGCGAGAAGGGCGCGTTCGACCGTATGTCGATGGACTCGGCTGCCGTCGTCCGAATTGGCATCGAAGGGCTCGATCACAACAAGGCCGTCGTGATTACCGGCGCAATGAACAAGATCGGTGCAGCGTCGACGCGATTCGTACCGCGTAGCATCGTTCGCAAGATCGCGGGGGCGCTGAAGTTATGAACCACGAATTGAACCGGAAGGTGTGCCTGCCGTTAGGCAGGGTACAAGACCAAGGGAGAGTGCATGGCTGACGTCGATACCGCGGAGCGAACCTCCACCCGGCGTGTGCAGGTCGCGAACCTCCCCCCTAACGAACATGGGCGCGGGATCGCGCGCCTGCCCGACCGCCTGATGGACGAGCTGAAGCTCAACGAAGGCGATGTCATCGAGATCATCGGCACGCGCACGACTGCTGCGCGGGCAATCCGGCCCTATGGCGAGGATGAGGGCCTCGACATCATCCGCCTGGACGGACTTCAGCGGGCCAATGCCGGCGTGGGCTCGGGTGATTTCGTCGAGATCGCGAAAGCGGAATCGAAGGCCGCAACGCGCGTGGTCTTCGCGCCGGCAATGCCCAACATGCGGCTGCAGGGGTCCTCCGTGGCCCTGCAGCGTAGCTTTGCCGGAAGGCCACTGACGGAGGCCGACGTTGTCGCAACCACCGGCCACCAGCGGGTCAATGCCGACGTTCCCGAGCATATCCGCCAGTTGCTGAACGCACCGGCCTTCGCGCTGCAGGAGTTCAAGCTGGTGGTCGTCACGACGGTGCCCAAGGGCATCGTTCACATCGACGGCAAGACACAGGTCGAGCTGCTGCCTGAGTATAAGGAGCCCGCGGGCGAGCGCCGGGCGGACGTCACCTATGACGACCTCGGTGGCATGCGCGGTACAATCGACGCGCTGCGCGAAATGGTCGAATTACCCCTTCGGCATCCCGAACTGTTCCAGCGCCTGGGCGTCGATCCGCCCAAGGGGGTACTGCTGCACGGCCCTCCCGGCACCGGCAAGACCCGGCTGGCGCGCGCGGTCGCCAACGAGAGCGCTGCCCATTTCTTCCACATCGCCGGGCCGGAGATCATGGGCTCCGCCTATGGCGAGAGTGAGAAACGGCTTCGCGAGCTGTTCGAGCAGGCCGCCGAGTCCGCCCCTTCCATCGTGTTCATTGATGAAATCGACTCGATCGCGCCCAAGCGCGATCAGGTAACGGGTGAAGCGGAGAAGAGGTTGGTTGCGCAGCTGCTGACCTTGATGGATGGAATCGAGCCCCGCCAGAACCTGGTCGTGATCGCGGCTACAAACCGGCCGGACGCGATCGACGAGGCGCTGCGGCGCCCGGGCCGATTCGACCGCGAGATCATCGTCGGCGTTCCGGACGAGCCGGGTCGCCGCGAGATCCTTGAGATCCACACACGCGGCATGCCACTGGACGGCGGCGTGAGCATCGAGGAGCTCGCCCGCCGCACCTATGGCTTCGTTGGTGCCGACCTTGCGGCGCTGGCGCGGGAAGCAGCGCTGGAGGCCGTCCGGCGGATCATGCCCGAGATCAACCTGGAAGAGCATAGCATTCCCACCGAAGTGCTCGACAAGCTCGCGGTCACCGGGTCCGACTTCGAGAATGCGCTCAAGCGCGTGCAGCCGTCGGCCATGCGGGAAGTCATGGTCGAAGCTCCGCAGGTGCGTTGGGACGACATTGGCGGCCTCGACGCGGCCCGGGACAAGTTGCGCGAGGGCATCGAGCTCCCGCTCAAGCATCCGGAGGCCTTCCGCCGCATCGGCATCCGACCGGCCAAGGGCTTCCTGCTTTATGGTCCCCCAGGCACCGGCAAGACCTTGCTTGCCAAGGCTGCAGCACGGGAGAGCCAGGCAAACTTCATCGCGACCAAGTCGTCCGACCTTCTGAGCAAATGGTATGGCGAGAGTGAACAACAGATTGCCCGCCTGTTCGCCCGCGCCCGGCAAGTCGCGCCGACCATTATCTTCTTCGACGAATTGGACAGCCTCGTCCCCGCACGCGGCGGCGGCCTCGGCGAGCCACAGGTCACGGAGCGGGTGGTCAATACGATCCTGGCCGAGATGGACGGCCTGGAAGAATTGCAGAGCGTGGTCGTGATCGGGGCCACCAATCGGCCCAACCTGATCGACCCGGCGCTTCTGAGGCCCGGACGCTTCGATGAGCTGATCTATGTCGGAACGCCCGATACCGCCGGACGCAGGCGAATCCTTGCGATCCATACCGAAGGCATGCCCCTGGCGAAGGACGTCGACCTGGAAAGCCTTGCGCGCAGGAGCGAGCGCTTCACCGGTGCCGATCTCGAAGACCTGGTTCGCCGCGCGGGCCTGACTGCACTTCGGCGCGGGCTGGATTCGGCACTGGTCACCATGGCGGACTTCGAAACCGCACTGACGGACACCCGCGCGTCTGTCACTCCGCAGATGGAGGAAGATTACGCCCGGATTCAGGATACGCTGAAGAGCAATGCGGTGCGCCCCATGGGCGGCATCGGATTTGTCCTCCCGGGAATGCTAAGGCCCCGTGAAGGCGGCAAGTCCGATGATTAAGTGCGGTTCGCCGCACGGAACTTGCCAACAGCCGGAGCATTTGCCAACGCTCCGCCCCTTCTAGGTTCCCACGGAGCATCCATGCCACCATCGACCGCCCGCTCGCTTAAAGGCCCCCGCAATCTCGCGCGGCAGGCAAAGCGGGTTTCCAGCGCGCGCTGGCAGTTCCTTCGTGGCTTCCTGAAGCACCCTGTGATGGTCGGGTCGATCATCCCGTCGAGCCGCGTTCTTATCGAAAAGATGCTGAAGCCGGTCGATTGGGAACAGACCAAGGTCTTCGTTGAATATGGCCCGGGCGTCGGCACGTTCACTCGGCCCCTGCTCGAGAAGATGGGTCCGGACGCGACGCTGGTGACGATCGACACCAATCCTGAGTTCACCCAATATCTGAGAGAATCGATCGACGATGAGCGGCTGGTGGCCGTCACCGGGTCCGCCGCCGACGTTCAGAAGATCCTTGCCGACCGGGGCTTCGAGCATGCCGATTTCGTGCTTTCAGGCCTGCCCTTCTCGACGCTCCCGCCGGGTGTCGGCGATGCGATCGGCGATGCGACGGCAAAGGTGATCCGTCCGGGCGGCGCCTTCCTGGTCTACCAGTTCAGCCCTAAGGTTCTCGACTTCATCAAGCCGCATTTCGAACGCGTCGAACGCGGCTTCGAATGGATCAACGTGCCGCCGGCGACCCTGTTCTGGGCGTGGCGCGAACCGACCAACTAGACTTACTTCTCACCGCCGAAATTGAGACGGCGAGTGACGGTGTAATCCATTGTCGTCACGAGGAAGTATGAAAGCGCCCATTTGATCCGGGTGAGCAACGTCGAGCGCTTCTTGTGCAGCCGCGCAGTGATCTGTTCGCAGTCCTTCAATTCCCGGTCGAAATAGCCGCGCATCGCCTCGGCGAAGGCCGCGTCTTCGATGCGCAGCATGATCTCCAGGTTGATGTACAGGCTGCGGAAGTCGAAGTTGGACGAACCGATGTGGACCGCATCGTCGACGATCGCGAGCTTCGTATGGAGGCGCGCAGGACGATATTCGTACATCTCGACATCGCGCCGAAGCAGGCCCGCATAGGTGTAGCGGGCAGCGGCGATGGTCGCATTATTGTCCGACTTCGCGGCTGTTATGATGCGCGCGTTGGACCGAAGCCGGCGAATCCGCCGGAGCATCGACCAGGGCGGCGCGAAATAGGCCGCGATCAACTCCAGGCGCTTTCCAGCGATGATCTCCCGCGCGATGGCCGTGGGCCACGGATTACGGCGCGCCACCGGGCCGCTGAACTTCCACTGCAAATTTCCCTGCGACTGGGTGAAGCGGAAGACCAGCCGCCGCAAGCTGCGCAGACGAGCCCCCTTGCGGGTGGTCCAGCGGTACAATGCGTCGAAATAATGCGCCGCCGGGCGCACCGCGTCGCCGTGGATGGAAAGCCACAGGTCGCGCCAATGCTCTGGCCCTTCGTCCGACAGATATCCCTCGTGGATATTGGCGCCGCCGATGATGGCGAGCCGCTCGTCCGCGATCGCCAGCTTCTGGTGATTGCGAAGCAGGTACCGGCGTCCATATTTGGGGTGGAACTGGCACACCTGCCCGCCGATCTCGTCGAGAGACTTGAAGAAGTTCGGATCAGCGCTGCCACAGCCGAAGCCATCGAGCAGCATCTTCACCTTCACGCCGCGCGCAGCCGCCTGCACGAGCGCATCGCGGACGGCTTCGCCCGCCGCATCGCTGTTGAACATGTAGAAGAGGAAGCGCAGAGACTGCCGCGCCGAGCGGATCAGTTCCAGTATGGCTTGCAGCCGGGCTTCGCCGCCCTCGATCAGTTCAAGGCTGTTGCCATCGACGGTCGCGCGGATTGAAGCCTGTTCTTCCGTCATGTGCCATGCTCTGCCGACCCCCCGGCGCAGGCGCAAGCGCGGGTGCGCATTTCTTGACTTTCCGAGGGTTCGGAGGCTATTGGCCCGCCCTTCCCATTAACTTGCAGCAAGTGAGCGACGAATGGCGCGCGTTACCGTCGAAGATTGTGTCGACAAGATTCCGAACCGCTTCGACCTGGTGCTGCTGGCAGCCCAGCGCGCCCGTCAGATTTCCGGCGGCGCCGACCTCACCATCGACCGTGATCGGGACAAGAATCCGGTCGTCGCTCTGCGCGAGATCGCGGAAGAGACTGTCCGTCCTCGTCATCTTGAGGAAGCGATCGTGTCCAACCTGCAGAAGGTTCGGGTCGACGAAGAGGATGAGACAGACGAGCTGGCATCGCTCAGCGAATCGGCCGAGGCTCTCCGCCTGACTGCCGCTGCGCCGCCGCGTCCGAGCCCGTCGGGCGGCGACTACGAGTAATCGTTAGGCGGTCCGCTTGCCGGGCCGCCAAATCCACATCAGCTCCTCGCGGGCGAGTTCCCGCCCGTCATGCGCCTGCACGTTCATCGTTCGGACGGGTTTGCAGTCCCGTGCGTCCGCCAGCATCACGTCCGCGGAGCCTTCACCCCATTGCTCTCCCCACTGGCGAAGAGTCACCAGGACAGGAAGCAGCGCCTCGCCCTTGGAGGTCAGCGAATAGATCACTTTCCGGCGATCAGCGCTGTCGTGCTTCCGCTCCATGATCCCGCCTGCCACGAGCTTGGCCAGGCGGTCGGAAAGGATGTTCCGGGCAACGCCCAGACCAGCCTGAAATTCCTCAAAGTGCTGGAGCCCGTTGAACGCGCCCCGGACGATGAGGAACGCCCATTTCTCGCCGATCAATTCGACGGCCGCGGGTAAGGGGCAATGAAGTGCCGCCTCTCGAAACTCGTCGATCCCCGACGTGACCTTGTTGCTACTCGCCAAGGTTCGTTGCTCCTCTCCGGCCCGGAGAAAAGCACAACGCGGTCCTGTTGAACAGTAATCGTATAGCATCATGGACTTATTCAGCACTTGCGTGTCCCGCCTGCCTCGCCCCATCTAGGAGGAGTGCTGCGCCAGTATGAACTCGTCGAGAAGGTCCGGGCCTATGATCCCGACGCCGACGAGGCGCTGATCAACCGCGCTTATGTGTTCTCGATGAAGGCACATGGGTCCCAGATGCGCGCGTCAGGCGACCCATATTTCAGCCATCCCATTGAGGTCGCAGGCATTCTCACGGACCTAAAGCTCGACGACCAGACTATCGTTACTGCAATCCTGCACGACACGATCGAGGATACGGTCGCAACGCCCGAGGAAATCGAGAGGCTGTTCGGCAAGGATGTGGCCCGTCTGGTGGACGGCGTCACCAAGCTGTCGAAGATCGAAGCGCAGTCCGAGAACGAGCGGGCAGCGGAAAATCTGCGGAAGTTCCTGCTCGCACTTTCCGACGATATCCGTGTGCTGATGGTGAAGCTGGCGGACCGCCTTCACAACATGCGGACGCTTCATCACATCAAGAACGCGGACAAGCGCCGGCGAATCGCGCGCGAAACCATGGATATCTATGCCCCGCTCGCCGAGCGGATCGGAATGTACGAAATCATGAAGGAGATGCAGACGCTCGCCTTCCGTGAGCTGGAGCCGGATGCCCACGCCTCGGTAATGCGCCGGCTGAATCAGCTCCATGAACAAGGTGGCGACCTCGTCAGCCGGATCGGCTTGGGGCTGCAGCTGCACCTCGCCGACAATGGTCTGGAGGCGGAGGTCACAGGGCGCGAAAAGCACCCATATTCCATCTGGAAGAAGATGGCCGAGCGGCACATCAGCTTCGAGCAATTATCCGACGTCATGGCGTTCCGAGTCATCGTCGGCGACACTGCCGAGGTCTATCGCGCGCTGGGGCTGATCCATGAACGCTGGCCCATGGTGCCCGGACGCTTCAAGGACTTCATCTCAACGCCAAAGCGCAACGGCTACCGAAGCCTCCACACTTCCGTAATCCACGATTCGAAGATGCGGATCGAGATCCAGATCCGGAGCGAGGCTATGCATGAGCAGGCCGAGCGCGGACTGGCCGCCCATTGGGCTTATAAAGAAGGCAAGCCCGCGGCCGATGTCCGGATTCCGTGGATCGACGACCTGATGGAGATCCTGGAGCATGCCGAGAGCCCCGAAGAGCTGCTCGAGCATACCCGGATGGCGATGTACCAGGATCGCATCTTCGCCTTCACGCCGAAGGGCGAGCTGATCCAGTTGCCAAAGGGCGCGACCCCGGTCGACTTTGCCTACGCCGTCCACACCGACCTTGGGGACAAGACGGTGGGGGCCAAGGTCAACGGCCGCGTCGTCCCCCTGCGGACGATGCTGGAGAATGGTGACCAGGTCGAGATTCTGGCATCGGAGACGCAGCATCCGCAGCCGTCATGGCTTCGTTTCGTCGCGACCGGCAAGGCGCGCGCGGGCGTCCGCCGCTTCGTCCGCCACAAGGAACGAGACGAGACGGTCGAGCTTGGCCGCAAGATCTACGACGAAATCGTTGCACGTTTGCCCCCGGGGCTGTCCGCCGAGGTCAGGAAGCGGGCGCTGAAGAAGCTGAAGATGGAGGACGAGGACGCGCTGATGATCGCCATCGCGCGCAAGCGGATCAGCGACGAAACACTGATGGAGGCGCTGATGCCCGGATCAGCGGGCCCCGATGTCGCGCCGCGCCCGCTTGGCCAACGCACCGCCATTTCCATCAAGGGCCTGACCGCGGGCGTAGCCTATCACCTCGCCACCTGCTGCCACCCGGTACCCGGCGATCGCATTGTCGGGCTTCGCCGCGAGGATGAGGAGATCGAAGTCCACATCATCGGCTGCGACACGCTCGCGAGCGGGATCGACGCCGACTGGCTGGACCTCGCCTGGGGTGAGGGTTCGGACGGCGGCGCCGCGCGGCT
>JBJMUK010000138.1:0-7061 GCA_045811225.1 Sphingomicrobium sp.
GATGAACCGTCGCCCCGTCGGGAGAGACACTGCCCTTCAGATGGGGGTGATCGAGTCCACCGCTGAGAACCGCAAGGACACGCACGCTCGTTCCGGCCAGGAGATCCCGTTGCTGTGCCTGCAGGTCGGACTGAGGAGGGAAGCCTGCAAGTTCGATGAAGCCTCCGCCGCCCAGCGCGTCGGCAAGCCGGTTGCGGGCCGCGGATAGCTGCGCGACCTCGGCCTGCGAACCGATGACGGCGACCACCGGCCGCTCTGCGTCGTTGGCCACCCGGGCCCCAATGCCGCCGAAGGCCAAGGTCAGGAGAACCGGAAACAACGGTGCCAACAGAAACAGGATGAAGCTCTTGGAAAGGACGGTCGCGGTGAAATCGCGGCGGCCAATGACATAGGCTGAGCGGAGGAGACGAGTCATTGGACGACCTCGTTGTCCGCGGCCTTCATCGCACTTGCGGCCGCGCTCCCAGCAATCGCCACGAACGCGTCATGGAGGCCCGGACGTTCGATGGCCAGGGTCTCGATCCCGGCTCCGCCGTCGATCAGCGCCTTCAACAGCGGCTCCGGTCCGCTCTCCGGAAGCTCGAAGAGCCACTCCCCGCCTTCGTGGCGCGCATCCGCGGGCAATGCGGATCGCCAGGGCCCCTCGGTTTGCCGGGTGCGCAGGCGAACGACCGCGCGAAGACGGCTCCGCGCTTCATCCACCCTGCCCTCGAACGCGACCTTGCCGCCCGCGATGATCGCGATCCGCTCGCATAGTCGTTCCGCATGAGCGATTACGTGGGTCGAAAAGATGATCGTCACACCTGCGGCAGCTTGCGCCCGGATGAGGCGTTCGAGCTTGCCCTGGTTGATCGCGTCGAGTCCAGAAAAGGGCTCGTCAAGAACGATCAGCCTCGGGTGATGAACCAACGTCCCTAGAAGTTGCACGGTCTGCGCCATGCCCTTGGACAAGGTCCGAATCTGCCTGCGTGACCAGTCGCCCAGGCCATGCTCCGATAGCAACACGTCCGCTCGGCGGCGGCCTTCCGCCAGCGGCACACCCCGCAACGCGCCCATGAAGGCTATCGCATCGCGGGCGTGCATCGATGGATAAAGGCCGCGTTCCTCCGGCAAATAGCCAACGAGCGGCACAGCATCCAGCGGGCGGTCGAAGCCCAGCACGTTGCGATTTCCGGAGGACGGATCGATGATCCCGAGCAGCATCCGCAACGTTGTCGTCTTGCCCGCTCCATTGGGCCCAAGCAGCCCGAAGATCGAGCCGGTAGGTACCGCAAGGCTGACGCCATCCACCGCACGGGTCTCTCCAAAATCCTTGACGAGATCGGTTGCGGTGACCGCGAAATCTCCGATTTCCCCTTCGTGCCGAACACGTTGAAGCACTGATATTCCTTAGGAAAGAACGGCGGACCTTCGACAAGCCCGTGGCGAAAGGTTTAATGGGCCCCCGTGAATAGGGTCGAAAGTCTTGAACAAGCAATAAAGCGGGAAGCGGAGCGGATCGGCTTCGTCGCTTGCGGCTTCACGCGCGCCGATTCGGTCACTGCCGCGGGGTTGGAACTGAAGCGCTGGATCGAGGCCGGCCACCACGGAAGCATGGGTTGGATGGAAGAGCGCGCGCATCATCGCGTCTCGCCGCTCGCCCTTTGGCCGGAAGCGAAATCAGCCATTGCCCTGGGCATGAGCTATGCGCCTACTTCTGACCCGCGGGCGCTTGGAGAGCACCCCGACCTCGGACGGATCTCCGTCTATGCGCAGGGTGGCGACTATCACAAAACGGTCAAGAAAGCGCTGAAGGCGCTGGCACGGTTCATCGTTGCCGAAGCCCCTTCGGAGCTGAAGGTGTTCGTCGATACCGCTCCGGTCATGGAAAAGCCGTTGGCGCAGGCCGCTGGTCTCGGTTGGCAAGGGAAGCACACAAATCTCGTGAGCCGGGAGCATGGCAGCTGGATGTTCCTGGGTGTGATCCTGACCAGCCTGCACTTGGAGCCCGACGCGCCTGCCCATGGAGGAATGCATTGCGGGACTTGCTCGGCCTGCCTGACGGCCTGCCCCACGAGGGCATTCGATGGGCCGCACCGAATCGACGCTCGGCGCTGCATTTCCTACCTCACCATCGAGCATGACGGGCCGATTCCCATCGAATTCCGCGAGGCTATGGGCAATCGCATCTATGGCTGCGACGACTGCCTTGCCGCCTGCCCGTGGAACCGGTTTGCCGAAGCAGCCCACGCGAACAAGGCGTTCATTCCCCGCCCGGAACTGAGCGCGCCGCAACTCGCCGACCTGTTGCAGCTGGACGATGCCGGATTCCGGGAGATGTTCGCGGGTTCGCCGATCAAGCGCATTGGCCGCAATCGCATGATCCGTAACTGTCTGATTGCTGCAGGGAATAGCGGCAACCCCCAGCTGTCAGCGTCGGTGCAAGCGCATTTAACCGACGTAGATCCGGCTGTCTCCGACGCGGCCCAATGGGCGCTGGAGAAGCTTCAGCGCGCCTGAAGCGCGGCGATGCACGAAGGCTGCGATGCGTCGGAACCGGACGGGAGCCGAGCATCGACGTGCGTGACCCGCGGAACCGCGTCGCCTTGCACCGGCGGATACAGATACGCGTCAAGCACGCAGGCAAGACCACGGAACTGCATCTTCTGACCGACGCCCTCGCGGACCTGCAGCGCGGGCGTTCCGAACATCCGGATGAGCTCGGACGCTGTCATGCCGAGCACGTCAGTGAGCACGTGGGTGGACGGAGGAAGCTGGACGGGGGCCGGAGCCGAAGCTGGTGGAACGGTGTCCGGGGTACAGCCGGCAATAATCAGGGCGGCTGCAAAAATGATACGACGCATGGTGGCAATGATGGCTGGGCGAACGCCCCCGCGCAAGGTTGCCGAGTGAAGCCGGTGCAGCTAGGCGCGCCCGACCATCTTCTCGTCCGAAAGTCTCATCATGTCCGACCGCCGCCTCGACGTCCTCGCCATCGGCAATGCCATCGTCGATGTGATCTCCGACGCCGAGGACTCGTTCCTGCAAGCGCAGGGCATGGCCAAGGGCGGCATGCAGCTGATCGACGAAGCCGAAGCGACGCGCCTTTATGCCAAGATGGCGCCGGCGCGCGAAGCAAGTGGCGGGTCTGCGGCAAACACGGTCGCGGGCCTGGCCTCGCTGGGACTGCGCGCCGGCTTCATCGGGCAGCTTGGGCAAGATCAGCTCGGGGAGATTTTCACGCACGACATCCGCAGCCTGGGCGTCGAGTTCGACACCCCGCCTCGCAGCGATGTCGGCGCGACCGCCCGCTGCCTGATCCTTGTCACACCGGATGCGCAGCGGACGATGAACACGTTTCTGGGCGCAGCGCAGATGCTGGAGGAACATACGGTCGATCCGGCACGCGTTGCCGACGCCTCGATCCTCTACCTGGAAGGCTACCTGTGGGACCCGGAGGCGGCACGCCAGTCAATGTATGCCGCGATGGACGCCGCGAAGGCGGCGGGCACGCAGGTCGCCTTCACCTTGTCGGACAGCTTTGTCGTTGACCGTCACCGGGATGACCTCGTCCGCCTGCTTGAGGACCGACGGATCGATATCCTGTTCGCGAATGAGCCAGAAATCCTGATGCTTGCAGGCGAAGCTGATTTCGACGCCGTTGTCGCGAAGATCGCTCCGCAGGTGCGGACCCTTGTCGTGACCCGGGGCGAGCAGGGCGCGCTTGCGGTCCGCGGTGATCGACGCGTGTCCGTTCCGGCCGAGCCCATCGAACGCCTGGTCGACACGACGGGCGCTGGCGACCTGTTCGCCGCTGGCTTTCTGGCTGGAGAGGCGAGGCAACTTGGCCTGGAAGCATCGCTGAAGCTGGGCGCAATCGCGGCCGCCGAGGTGATCCAGCACTACGGCGCGCGACCCGAGCAGGATCTGAAGGCGCTCGCGGGCAGCCTGCTCGCATAAGAAAAGGGCGGCGCCGTTCCCGGCACCGCCCCTGAGTTTTCTAGCCAGGTCGCTTAGCGGCCCGCATCTTCTCCGCCGACACCAGCCACTGTGGGCTCAAGCCGGTCGACATCATCTTCATGCACTTCGATGATGCCACGGCCGAGATGACTGTTGCGACGGCTATAGCCGAAATAGAACAGCAGCCCGATTGCACCCCAGATCGGCAGGACAAGCATCGCCGCCGTCGGCAGGTTGAAGAACAGAAATAGGCAGCCAAGGATCGTCAGCGGCCCGATGATCACGAGGCCGGGCACCGTGAATGCCCGCTTGCGGCCCGGATCGGTGCGGCGAAGCATCATGACCGCAACCGCCACCATCAGGAAGGCATAGAGCGTCCCGGCATTCGCGATATCGGCGAGCTGACCGACCGGAAGGAATGCCGCAGCAATCGCGACGACAACGCCGGTGATCGCGGTGATCACGTAAGGCGTCTTCCACTTCGGGTGCACCTTGCTCCAGCTTTCCGGAAGCAGGCCATCGCGCGCCATCACGAAGAAGATGCGGGTCTGGCCGAACAGCAGGATGAGGATAACCGAAGGAAGCGCCAGGATGGCGGCATAGCCGACCATGTTGCCGATCTTGCTGAAGCCGATCGTGCGCAGGACGTGGGCAAGTGCCTCGTTCGAGCAGACCAGAGCTTCCTTATATTGCGGCATTGCGCACTGGCGGGCGAGCTCTTCCGAACCCGTCGGGAACGGCACCCCGTTGGGCCCCATGATTGGCTGTCCGCCGCTCGGCATGGCACCGATCGCACCGGCCGCCACAAGAATGTAGAAGACCGTACAGAACAGCAGCGAACCAATCAGGCCGATGGGCACGTTGCGTTGCGGGTTCTTGGTTTCCTCCGCAGCGGTCGAAACCGCGTCGAAGCCGACATAAGCGAAGAAGATCGTCGCCGCTGCGCCAACTGCACCAACGCCGGTGCCGAAACCGCCGAACACTCCGGCCGGAAGGAACGGATTGAAGTGTTCCGGATTCACGCGCGGCAGGGTGAGAAGAAGGAAAGCAGTGAGCGCAGTGAGCTTGATCGCCACCAGGACGGCGTTGACCCGCGCACTCTCGTTTGTGCCGATCATCAGCAGCCAGGTAACCAGCAGCGCAATCACCATGGCCGGCAGGTTGATGAACCCGCCTGGAGCGCCACCCAAGGCGAGCGGACCAGCCGTCAGATAGGGTGGTAAGGCTATCCCGAATGTCTCGTTCAGGATGGTACCGGTGAAGAAGCCGGACCAGCCGACGGATACGGCGGAAGCTGCGATCGCGTATTCGAGGACAAGCGCCCAGCCAACGGTCCAGGCAAGGAACTCGCCCATGGTCGCGTACGTGTAAGTGTAGGCGGATCCCGCCACTGGGACCATCGCCGCGATTTCCGCGTAGCAAAGGGCGGCAACGATGCAGACCGCACCAGCGATGATGAAAGCGAGCATTAGGCCGGGCCCGGCCTTCTGCGCGCCGGCAGCAGTCAAAACGAAAATACCTGTACCGATAATGCAGCCGATGCCGAACAAGGTGAGCTGCAGCGCGCCAAGCGACCGGTGCAGCGATTTCTTTTCGGCAGTGGCCAGGATTGCGTCGAGTGGCTTTACGCGCCCGAAGATCATGTCCGTCCCCTTGAATGGCGCTCCCGCGGCGCCTTTATGGCGGCGGAGCCTAGCGGTTCGGACCGTGAGAGCAATAGGAGAGTAGCGCGCCTAGCGGCTGAGCATCGGACCAAGCGGCTGACCGCCGAAGATGTGGACGTGCAGGTGCGCGACCTCCTGGCCCGCCCGCTTGCCGATGTTGGCGAGCAGCCGGTAGCCCTGGACCACCATGCCCTGGTCCCGGGCAACCTTGCCGACGGCTCGGGTGAAACCTGCGATCTCCGCGTCCGACGCGCGCTCCGAAAAGTCATCCCAGGACACGTAGGCGCCTTTCGGGATCACCAGGATGTGCACGGGTGCAAGGGGATTGATGTCGTGGAACGCCAGCGCATGCTCGTCCTCGAACAACTTCTTGCACGGCAATTCCCCGCGCAGGATCCGGGCGAAGATGTTGCCATCGTCATATGGCTGCGTTGCATCGATCGGCATTTCCGCGAGAACTCCGCCTTGACCCTCAATCTTTGCTCGCTACCACGAAGGGCATGAGCGACGATGCCCCTGAAAGCCTGATCCCTTACGACGAGATTGTGCAGGAAGCGCTGCGCGCCGTGGTAGGGCGGGTGCTTGGTCAAGTCGAGGCGTCCGGTGTTCTGCCCGGCAATCATCATTTTTACATCACGTTCAAGACGCGGATGCCGGGTGTGATCATCCCGAAGCACCTGATGGAGCGCGTCCCCGACGAGATGACGATCGTCATCCAGCACCGTTTCTGGGACCTCAAGGTGGAAGACGAGTTGTTCAGTGTCGGGCTTTCGTTCGGCGGGGTCCCTTCTACCCTCGTGGTGCCTTACGCAGCCGTCACCCAGTTCCACGATCCGGCAGTGGAATTCGCACTCACATTCCATGCCAATGGGGAAGATGAAAGTCCCGAGGAGCATGAGGAGCCGGAGAATGACGCGCCGGTGGCGGAGCCGGTCGAGGATGGCTCCAACGTGGTGAGCGTGGACTTCACGCGCAAAAAATAAGAGTAGCGCGCTCGTGGATCGCACGAGGAGCAATATGAAGGACACCCGCACCGAGACCGACAGCTTCGGTCCGATTCAAGTTCCGGCCACCAGTTATTGGGGCGCGCAGACCGAGCGTTCGATCGGCAACTTCCCGTTTGGTCCACGCGAGCAAATGCCGGTCGAGATCGTTCATGCCCTCGGCTTCGTGAAGCAGGCGGCCGCGCGGGTGAATGCCCGGATCGGCGGGCTCGACGCTGACATTGCCGAAGCGATCCAACAGGCGGCGGCGGAAGTCGCTCGTGGCGATCTCGACAATCAGTTTCCGCTCGTCATCTGGCAGACGGGGTCCGGCACTCAGTCCAACATGAACGCCAACGAGGTGATTGCGGGCCGCGCCAACGAGGTGCTGACCGGAAAGCGGGGCGGCAAGTCGCCCGTTCACCCCAACGATCACGTGAATCAGGGCCAGTCGTCCAACGACAGCTTCCCGACC
>JBJMUK010000139.1:0-11349 GCA_045811225.1 Sphingomicrobium sp.
CGGAGTGCGCGCCGTCGCCATTCTCGCCGAGTTTGAAGGCAAGGTCATCCTCATCGAGCAGCACCGGATGCCGGTTGGCGGACGCTGCCTGGAATTGCCAGCCGGGCTGGTCGGTGACGAAGATCGCAATGCCACCGTCGAAGACACGGCAATCAAGGAACTGGAGGAGGAGACCGGCTTCACCGGAACTTCGGTTGAGCGAATCGGCGATTTCCATGCCTCACCCGGAATGCTTTCGGAGAGCTTCAGCCTGGTTCGAGTGACCGGCGTGACGCGTTGCGGCGACGGCGGCGGCACCGAGCATGAAGACATTACCGTCCATCTGGTCCCTCGCGAGGGAATCCCGATGTTCATCGAGCAGAAACGAGTCGAGGGGTTAGCAGTGGACGTGAAGCTGCTGCTGTTCCTCAACCATTAGCTCGCCGGAGATGATCATGGTTCGATACCTTGCTGCCCTGTGGGCGATCACTGTCTTGGCGGGCTGCGCCACCGGAGAGCCTTATGTTGGTGTCGAGGGCGGCCCAACGACTGTTTCCCAACCCGGTCACTGAACTCGGTCAGCGTCGGCGCGTTAGCGCCCTATGCCTCGCCTGATTCATTTATCCGACCTCCATTTCGGAGCGCACGACGACCGCCTTGTCGCCGCCGTCGAAGATCGAATCACGGAAGAAAAGCCGGACCTTGTCGTGATATCCGGTGATTTCACCCAGCGGGCCCGAACCGAGCAGTTCAAGGCTGCCTGCCGGTTCCTCGAGCGGGTGCGCGAACGCGGCCATGACGTACTTGCCGTGCCTGGAAATCACGACGTGCCACTCTACGACGCCCTGCGCCGCTTCCTGTCTCCGCTGACCCGATACAAGCGCTACATCGATGAGGAGCTGTGCCCGCTTCACGAGCTGTCGGGGGCGACAGTGCTGGGGATCAACACCGCGCGTTCCCTGACCTTCAAGGACGGCCGGGTCAGCCACGAGCAGGTGGACTTCATCCGCGACAGCTTCGCTCGGACACCGTCCGAAGCGATGCGGATCCTCGTCACCCACCATCCCTTGTTCGCGCTGCCGGTCAGCGATGGGCCGGAACTGGGCCGCGCGATCGGGCGGCAGGAGCTTGCGCTTGACGTGATCGAGGAAGCCGGTGTTGACCTGCTTCTGGCCGGCCACAATCATCGAGCTTCGGTCAACGACGCGCGCGATCTCGTCACCCGCGCCGGCGGAGCGCTGGTGATCCAGGCCGGCACCGCCACTTCCACCCGTGTCCGGGACGAGGAACAGAGCTTCAATCGAATCGATATCGATGGCGACAACGTGACGATCACGGTCCAGCGTTGGGGCGGCGGTGGCTTCGTATCGGGCGATGCGCAGCTGTATCAGCGGCTGGAGGGCCGATGGGGATTGCAGAACCGGCAGGCAGAAGTCGCGCACTAAGCTTTTCCGATCCGCCGGAGCGCCCTAGAGCCGGTCCCATGAGCGCACTTTCCGAGATGGGATTCGACACCGACGAATTCGTCCGCAAGGTCCTTGCCGAGGACATGGGGCAGGGTGGCGACGTGACGTCCGCGGCCACGATTCCTCAGGACGCGCGCTTCGCCGCAGTGATGGCGTGCCGGGAAACGATTGTCGTCGCAGGACTTGAACTCGCTGCGGCTTTCTTTCGAGCGGTGGACCCGGAGGTTCTAATCGAGACACCAGTTGCGGATGGCGATCGCGTGGAGGCGGGCGCGGTGCTGATGCGGCTCGAAGGAAATGCGCGGGCGATGCTGACCGCGGAGCGCTCGGCGCTGAACAGCCTCCAGCATCTGTCTGGGATTGCAACGCTGGCGCGGCGCTATGTCGATGCGATCGCCGGAACTGATGCGAGACTGCTCGACACTCGCAAAACCATTCCGGGGCTTAGGCTGCCGGAGAAATATGCTGCGCGCATGGGCGGCGCGCACAACCACCGGCTTCGGCTGGACGACGGCGTGCTGATCAAGGACAATCATGTCGCCGTCTGTGGCGGGGTGGCCGAGGCCGTGCGGGCTGCAAAGGCGGCGAATACCGGGCTGCAAGTGCAGGTCGAGGTGGACCGAATCGACCAGATCGAGCCGGCGCTGGATGCCGGCGCCGATCGGCTCCTGCTGGATAATATGCCGCCGCCTTTGCTTCGTGACGCCGTGGCGATCGTAGCCGGACGGGTCCCGCTTGAGGCCTCTGGCGGCGTTAATCTGGACACGATCCGCGGCATTGCCGAGACGGGCGTGAATTTCGTCTCGGTAGGGCGCATCACTCAGTCTGCACCGGCGGTCGATATCGGCCTCGATTACGCGCTCCAATCCTGACAGGCGCATTCAGTCTCCCGACAGCGAATAAGTTTCAAAAAAGGACCTACATGGCCGGGTTCCGGCGCGGCCAGCGTTGAATCGAGGAGTATATCGATGTTCAAGAAGGCCCTTATCGCGCTTTCGGCCACTGCGGCAGTCGCACTGCCGACTGCGGCGAACGCGCAATATTATGGCGGAGGCTATTACGGCAGCCGCTACACACAGCCCTACTATGGTGGGCGCTACGCGCAGCCGTATTACGGCGGGCGGTACACCCAGCCTTATTACGGCGGGACCTATGGCAGCTACGGCAGTCCCTATGGCAATGGCTATTACGGGAACGGCTATCGTTGCGGGAATGGCACCGCTGGCGCAGTCGTGGGCGGCGTTGCCGGTGCGGTGATCGGTTCGCAGATCGCCCGCAACAGCGGCAGCAATTACCGTTACAACCGCTACGGCTATCGCCGCAGCGGCGGGAACGGAACCACGGGCGCCATCATCGGCGGAGCACTCGGTGCGGTGCTCGGCAGTACCGTAGCTCGCGGCACCTGCTAATTCGAACCTGCAAGGTCAACGAAAGGGCCGGGGAGGATTTCCCGGCCCTTTTCTTAACCGTTGTTCCGCGGCGAATTTTGCAGCTTTTGCTTTAGGTCCCTTATATAGCGCCCGAAAACAGGAGAGACGCGTTGTTCAAGGGCCTCCAGCCCATCTTATACGGCGGCCGCGAAGTGTGGCCGCTAGTCGAAGGCGGCAAGGGCGTAAGCGCCACCAATCATGCAAGTTCCGGTGCCTGGGCGGCGGCGGGCGGAATCGGCACTGTCAGTGCAGTGAACGCCGACAGCTACGACCCGGAGGGCCGCATCATCCCGCAGGTTTATCGCGGCATGACCAGGCGTGAACGCCATGAGGAGCTGATCCGCTACGGTATCGAAGGCGCGGTCGCGCAGGTAAAGAAGGCCTATGACATCGCCGGCGGGAAGGGCGCGATCAACATCAACGTCCTGTGGGAAATGGGTGGAGCCCAGCCGATCCTGCACGGCGTCCTTGAGCGCACCAAGGGGCTCGTCACCGGCGTGACCTGCGGCGCTGGCATGCCCTACAAGCTCAGCGAAATCGCTGCGCAATATGGCGTCAATTACTTGCCGATCATCTCGTCCGGCCGGGCGTTCCGGGCCTTGTGGAAGCGCGCTTATTCGAAGGTCGCCGAGTTACTCGGTGCCGTCGTCTACGAAGATCCGTGGCTCGCAGGTGGGCACAACGGTCTCTCGAACGCGGAAGACCCGCGCCAGCCGCAGGACCCGTATCCGCGCGTCAAAGAACTGCGCGAGACGATGCGGGACGGCGGAATCCCCGACAGCGTGCCGATTGTCATGGCGGGCGGCGTCTGGCGCCTCGATGAATGGGACAATTGGATCGACAATCCGGAACTTGGACAGATTATGTTCCAGTTCGGAACCCGGCCTTTGCTGACCCAGGAGAGCCCGATCCCGCCGGAATGGAAATCACGTCTGATGACGCTTGAAGAGGGCGACGTGCTGCTGCACCGTTTCTCTCCCACCGGCTTCTACTCATCGGCAGTTCGCACGCCCTTCCTGCGCAGCCTGGAAGCGCGCAGTGATCGCCAGATCGCCTTCACCAAGGAAGCGGTAGGCGACCACCAGTTCGCTCTCGATGTCGGCGTCGGCACCCGCAAGAATTACTGGGTCACCAAGGGCGACCTGCAGCATGCGCGTGAATGGTATGCGGCAGGCTTCACGCAAGCGATGAAGACTCCGGACGACACGCTGATTTTCTGCGGACCCGACGAGGAAAAGGTCATCCGCCGCGATCAGGCAGACTGCATGGGCTGCCTCAGCCAGTGCGCCTTCTCCTCCTGGGCGGACAACGAGAAGAACTCGACCGGACGCCTGGCCGACCCGCGCAGCTTCTGCATCCAGAAGACGCTTCAGGATATCGCGCACGGGGGTCCGGTGGACAACAATCTGATGTTCGCCGGTCATGCGGCTTTCCGGTTCAAGCAGGACCCGTTCTACTCGAACGGCTTCGTCCCAACCGTGAAGCAGCTGGTCGACCGGATCCTGACGGGCGCCTGACGATGCGGGTAGGGGGGATCGCTGCAGTGCTCCTCGCGCTGGCCGTCCCGGCTGCGGCGCAGGACAAGACGCCGCCATATTGGGCGTCGATCGCGTCAGGGGAGGCGATGATGCGGACCGGACCGGGCCGCAACTATCCGGGGACCTGGCTCTACAAGCGGCGCGACCTGCCGATCCGGGTGCTGAAAATCTATCCCAACTGGCGCCTGATCGAGGATCCGGACGGGCAGCGCGGCTGGATGCTGGTAACCCTGCTCAGTGACCGACGCACGGGCATCGTCAAGCCCGGCGAGCCCCGCCCGATCTACTCAGAGGCGTCGGAGAGCAGTTCGCTGAAGTACCGCGCCGAGCCCGGCGTGGTCGGGCGAATCGAGCATTGCAAGAATGGCTGGTGCAAGTTCGAGGTCGGCAAGCGCGAAGGCTATGTCCGCGCCGCCGACATCTGGGGCATCAACGACGGCGAGGTCGTCGACTAGCAGGACCGTCTTACTGGGCGACCTTCAGATCTTCGTCCAGAAACGCCTTCACGCCATTGCTGTTGAAGCTTGCGGTGAGCTTGAGCGGACCCTTGCTCCCCCGGACGGTGAGCAGCTTTACAGCCATCTTGCCGGCAGCGCCGCCGTCACGGATTTCGGTGACTTGGCCTTCCGCCCAGGCGCCTGCCGGGATGGCGACCTTCGAACCCGCCAACACTTCCGAAGCAACACTGAGCTGCAGGCGCTGGCCCACGCTTGCCTTGCCGTTGAACGAATCGGGAAGCTTCACTGGAACCGCGGTGCCAGCCCGGAGAGTGGCAGTGCCGCCGGCGACGGCAGCCGCAGCACCCGCCTTCGGGGCAGGTGCAGGCATCATCAGATTACCGAGTGGCTGGGCCGTAACGGTGGTGGCGGACACCAACGAGATGAGCGCCAGAGCGTGGCTGATTTTCATGAGACTTCCCCAAAGATCCGGCGGCAGGCGCCAAGTTTCCACGCGTGGATAGCAATTTGTCCGCAAAATCCAAAGGCAAAGCGGAGGGGTGCGCCCTACGCCTACAGAATCAGCGCGCAGGCGACCCGATCTCCGCTGTTCCCGCTCGGGTCGGTGCGTTCGTCGTCGGCCCTTGCGTGGACCACCAGCGATGCTCCGTCGAAATCCTTGAGCGATTCCAGCGATGCGCCGGCAAGCAGGACCGTCGCATGTCCTCTTCCATCGGGTCCGGCCATCATGTTCCCGAGATCGCCCATGTGGGGACCCGCCGGATTGGAGTGTCCATGTTTCCTGGCACTCGGGTTGAGGTGCGGACCGGCCGTGGTGAAGAATGGACGGTCGCAGCGCCCGCTGGTGTGAACGTGAATGGCGTGCGGTCCAGGCGCCAGGCCGGACGCCAGCACGTCGATCGCGACGCCGCCGGGCGCATTCCATGCGCGAACGGTGCCGGTTTGGATTCCGTCGGCATTGGTCAGTCGTGACTCCGGCGGGCCATGGACGGTCGTGCAGGCGGCCAGCGACATGGAAAGCGTCGCGGCTAACGGGATCAGGCGCATGCTGAGGCTCCTCGAAGATGTTGAGAGTTCAACGGCGGTGCGCGTCATTGGCTCCGCTCGAACCGTCGATCCGCAAGGCGGAGATACATGCGCAGCCACAGCGGGATCGTTGCCAGCGCAGGCTGGCTCCAGATCGGATCGATGAAGGCGATCAGCAGGGACAGCGCGGCACCGGTCGCGACACCCCATCCGCGTGAGCGTGTGCGGACGATCAAGCGCCGGTCGGCGGCCTCGTCGACCACTTCCGGTGCAGTCGCACGATGCACCAGCCAGATATTCAGCAGCGAGGTGGTCAACAGGACCGACGCGTAGAAGGCCGTCGGCACGACCTGCCACATATTCGCGTTCATGTAGGAAGTCGCGAAGGGCATGAAGGCGATCGCGCACAACAGGAGCAAGTTGGGAAGCACTAGCCTCGGGGACCAGTGCCGGGCGAAGCTGAACGCCCGGTGATGACCGACCCAAAACGCGCCGATCACCCCGAAGCTGATGAAGAAACCGACGAAGTGCGGAAGAAGCTGACTCAGCGCCACCAGCTGATCATGGACCGGGGTGCCACGCTCCAGGTGCGGCGGATGAATCTCGATGATCAGCAAAGTGATCGCGATCGCGAAGACCGCGTCGGAGAAGAAGATCAGGCGTTCAAGCGGATGCGCCGGCGTATGCGGCGGATGGTTTGGATGGTCGGTCGCAACCGCCCGCGTTCGACGCTTCGATCGCATCTGTTCCCCCGTTGTACCGTGCTAGCTTGCCCGCTCGATCCGCGCGAGCATTCCGTCGACCTGCACCTGCTGGCCCGCTGTTACACCAAGCTCCGCAACCGTGCCATCGAACGGCGCAACCAGCGCATGTTCCATCTTCATCGCTTCAAGCGTAAGCAAGCGTTGTCCCTTGGCAACCTTTTCACCCTGTGAAACGTCTACCGATGTCACCTTGCCGGGCATCGGAGCTTCGATGACGCCGTGCGCTGCAACGGCCGAGTTCGCTGAAAAGCTGGGCCAGGTGAAAAGGAAGGGCTGAGCGTCTTTGTAGACCAGCACCCCTCCCTCGACGGGTGTCCCGAAACCCGATGCACTGATGCAATCTTCCAGCATCATCGTGCGCCGTTCCGTTCCTTGCTGAATCGTGATCCGGGCCTGCGTCGGGGCGTTGAGCCGGAAGCCGAAGTCCGCCTGCCAAGGGCCAGCCGCGGGCTCTTCGCTGCGTGCGTAATAGGGCGCGAACATCTGGAGCGCAGCCACCGCCCACTCATTCTCGCCCAGCTCAGGCGACGCGGTCAGGACATCGCCTTCCTGAGCGATGAGCCCGGTCGTGACTTCGCCCGCCTGGAAATCCCGGTTCTGCAGGCAGGCGAGCAGGAAGGCGGCGTTCGTCTTCACCGGCCATACGCGGAGACCGAAAAGCGCGGCCGCCAAGTTCAGCATGACATCGTCGCGGTCGTCGCCGCTGGCCACCAGCTTGGCGATCATCGGGTCGTAAAAGGGGCTGATGGAATCACCCTTCTCGACCCCCGTCTCAACGCGCAGCACCTCTTCCGGAAATTGGGCGAGTTCCAACCGGCCCGTTGATGGCAGGAAGCCTCGCGCCGGGTCTTCCGCGTAGAGCCGCGCTTCCATCGCCCAGCCGTTGATGAACAGCTCGTCCTGCCCCAGCGGGAGCGGCTCGCCCGACGCCACGCGGAGTTGCCATTCGACCAGGTCTTGGCCGGTGATCTCTTCCGTCACCGGATGCTCGACCTGAAGGCGTGTGTTCATTTCCATGAACCAGATGCGGTCAGCGCGAAGACCTTCACTGGCGTCAGCGATGAACTCGATTGTTCCTGCGCCTTCGTAGTTGACCGCCTTCGCCGCGCGGACGGCCGCGCCACAGACCGCCTCGCGAGTCTCCTCGTCCATCCCTGGCGCGGGCGCTTCCTCGATCACTTTCTGGTGGCGGCGCTGGAGCGAGCAGTCGCGCTCGAAAAGATGGACGACATTGCCGTGGGAGTCGCCGAACACCTGCACCTCAATGTGGCGCGGGCTTTCGATCCACTTTTCCAGGAGGACGATGTCATTGCCGAAGGACGAGGCGGCCTCGCGCTTGCAGCTTTCAAGCGCGTCATTGAAGTCGCCGGGCCCGTCGACCTTGCGCATCCCCTTGCCGCCGCCGCCGGCCACCGCCATGATCAGCACCGGATAGCCGATGGCGTCCGCTTCAGTCTTCAGGCGATCCGGAGATTGATCTTCGCCAAGATAGCCGGGCGTCACCGGTACACCGGCGTCGGCCATCAGTTTCTTGGCCGCATCCTTCAAGCCCATTGCGCGAATGCTGTCCGGCTTCGGCCCGACCCATATCAGGCCGGCGTCGAGTACAGCCTGGGCGAAATCAGCATTCTCGGACAGAAAGCCGTAGCCCGGGTGGATCGCCTCAGCGCCAGTGGACTTTGCCGCGGCGATGATCTTTTCGCCGACGAGATAACTGTCTCGTGCGGCGCTCGGCCCAATATGCACTGCCTCCTCCGCCATTCGCACGTGCAGCGCCTTGGCGTCGGCATCCGAGTAGACCGCGACAGTTCTGACGCCCAGCTGGCGCGCAGTGCGGATGATGCGGCAAGCGATCTCGCCGCGATTGGCAATGAGGAGGGAGCTGATCATTCGGCTGCGTCCCCGTCAATGCGCTGGTGCCGGTGAAAGGTGCAAAAACGCTGTGATCCATGCGCCTTCGCCTCGCGGGCAGCGGCGATGACCGCGTCCGCATCCATCAATTTCTCGGCCTTCAAACCCGTGTTCGCATGCGCAGACTGCGAGCGATAGCCGCAGTCCTCCGGGCAGCCTCCGGTCTTGATCGCCGCCAACGGGCAAAGCTGCACCTCACCGGCCGCGTGATGATGGCGATGCACATCCGCCGCGCGGAACACGAGTTCCGTGAATGGAAGGTCGAACAGTTCGGCAATCTCCGCGCGAGCCCAGCCAGTGCGGGTCATTGGCTGGCGCAGCCCGTCGTTCGGGATGAGAATGTCAGATTCATGATTTTCCACGTTCCGTTTTCACGAACCAGATCGAAGTGATCATATCCGCAATTGCTGACCTTGCCCCCGACGCGGACGACGAACGGAGCCCAGACCATTGCCACGTCGCCATCGATCTCAATCGCGGGATCGGTGATGCGCTCCTGAAAGCCTTCACCCGCCTTCAAACGTTGTGCAAATTGCGCCCAGGATTGCTGTCGAACACCGCTGCCGCTCGCCCGGTTGCCGGTCGCCGTTACGTGGCCGTCCGGATAGACCTGATGCAACATTGCAGATCCGTCGCCACGCTCGAGAGCAGCGAACAGCGCGTTGATCGGCGCCAGCACTGGTTGCTCATCGACGACTGGCGGGGGCAGCGCCTTCGCCGGTGGGAGCCGGTTCGACGAGGACTGAGCCGCGAGGGCGAGGAAGAGAAGCGCGATCATCGTGGCGTGAGTCCTGCTTTCGATTGAGAGGCAATGGCGGGGATCAAATGAACAATCCGATCGAATTTCCGAAATTGTGGAGCAGGATTGGGAGCAACAGGCTCCCCGTCCGTTCACGAATCCATACCAGGACCAGCGCTGGGCCGCCCGTAAGCGCAAAGGTCATCAAGTCGAAGCTGTAGGCTCCGTCGCTATAGCCGAATGCGTGCGCAAGCCCGAACAGCGCACTGGAGATCAGCGCGCCCAAACCCCAGTCGATTCCGAGCATCCGTATCCGGCCCAGGAACGCCTTGTTGAGGGCCAACAGCAGGATTCCGCGGTAAAAAGGTTCTTCCTCCAGCCCTGGCATGGTCAGCTGGAAAGCGATTGTTTCGACGCTCGCCTTTCCGTCGTCGCTGCCGAGCGCGAACCAGGTGAAGAGGCCGAGCAGCAAGACCGATACCAGCATTACGCCGATGAAACCGCGCCGGTCCTGTTTGAGCGTCAGGCCCGACCGCCGAAAACCGAACCAGGGCGTCGCAGCGATGACGAGCGTGATTGCGAGCGCCAGAAGCTTGCCCTGCCAGTTCCACTCGCCCGGCAGGATGTTCGGAAACAGGCCATAGCACCGCGTCAGAGCGGCATCATTTAGCAGGAACAACGCGCCGCTCACCAAGAGCCAGTTCGGCCTGAACTTTCGTGGACCAAGCGCGCCAAGAACCAGCCCCGCGACTAGTAGGCCTGCAAAGATCGTGAGAGCGGAGAAGAGCCCGTCACTCATGCGCTATCTCTAGTATTCAAAGGATCGTCTCGGGCGCTCTTCACATCCGGAACACGCCGAACTGCGGGCGTTCGGGAATGGGGGCATTCAGGCATGCGGCGAACGCCAGGCCCAGCACATCGCGCGTCTGGGCCGGGTCGATAATCCCATCGTCCCAAAGACGTGAGGTCGCGTGCCAAGGATTGCCCTGTGCTTCGTAATCTTCGCGGACGGGCTGCTTGAAGGCCTCGGTTTCCTGGGGCGACCATTTGGCCGCGTCCCGATGGACGGTCGCGAGAACCGATGCGGCCTGTTCGCCGCCCATCACGCTGATCCGCGAATTGGGCCAGGTGAACAGGAAACGGGGAGAATATGCGCGGCCGGCCATTCCGTAGTTGCCGGCGCCAAAGCTGCCGCCGATTAGCACCGTGATCTTCGGCACTTGTGCGGTCGCGACCGCGGTCACCAGCTTGGCGCCGTGCTTCGCAATCCCTTCCGCTTCATATTTACCGCCGACCATGAACCCGCTGATGTTCTGCAGGAAAAGGAGGGGAATGCCGCGCTGGCACGCAAGCTCGATGAAGTGGGCGCCCTTCAGCGCGCCTTCGCTGAACAGCACGCCATTGTTCGCAAGGATCGCGACCGGCATGCCCCAGATGTGCGCAAAGCCGCAGACGAGCGTGGTGCCGTAAAGCGGCTTGAACTCGTGCATCTCCGAACCGTCGACGATCCGCGCGATGATCTCGCGAACGTCGTAGGGTGCGCGCACATCTTCCGGGATCAGGCCGTACAATTCCTCTGCGTCGTGCAGCGGAGAACGGGAGTCGCGCAGTTCGGTTAAAGCACCCTGCTGCGATCCGAGGTGCGACACGATGTCACGGACAATCGTGAGCGCATGATCGTCATTTTCGGCCAGGTGATCGACTACGCCTGACTTGCGTGCGTGCAGATCGCCGCCGCCAAGATCTTCGGCGCTGATCTCCTCGCCGGTCGCGGCCTTCACCAGCGGCGGGCCGGCAAGGAAGATCGTCCCTTGATCGCGAACGATGACGCTCTCGTCACTCATCGCGGGAACATAGGCTCCGCCGGCGGTGCAGCTGCCCATTACGCAAGCGACCTGCGTGATGCCCTTCGCCGACATCTGCGCCTGGTTGTAGAATATGCGACCGAAGTGATCGCGGTCGGGGAACACTTCCGCCTGATGCGGCAGGTTCGCGCCGCCGCTGTCGACCAGATAAACGCAGGGCAGGCGGTTCTGCT
>JBJMUK010000140.1:0-8717 GCA_045811225.1 Sphingomicrobium sp.
AGCGCGCTTCGCCGATGGCTTTCCAGCCTCCCGACCGCCGCCAAGCTTCTATTGATCCTTTCGGCCGCGCTTCTGCCGGTCGGGATTTCCCTGGTCATGGTCGCCGCCGACGAAATCTCCGACGCGAGTGACGCGCTACGGGGCCGGACGGTGGATCAAGCCGCAGTCGCAACCCGCGGCATGGAGAGCTTGGTCGCCCGAAATGCCTTGGCACTGCGGATCGCCGCCAACGCTGCGCTTTCAACGGGCCCCGGCGGAGGATGCGAACGAGCACGAGCATCTCTGACCATTGCTCCCGCCGTCGCTCGGGATTTCGAACTTGAAGCCTCGGACGGAACTCCGATCTGCAAGATTGGAGAAATTGGCGACACTGGCGCGCTTCCCCTGGTCGCGCCTGGATCCATTCGCGTCCGGGTGGCCCCCGACAGCAAAGGCTTGGTGTTTCGAGTAGGCGTCAACGGCGGCATGGCGACTGGCGGGCTGAGCATCCCCGAGATCGAGAACGCCGCGCACGAGGGCGCGCCGGACATCGACTCCCTCATCCTTCGCGATGACGAACGTGTCCTGACCGTCATTGAAGCGAAATCGAAGAATCCGGACGGCACGACTGTTGCTTACAACGAGCTTCCGCTCGGCAACGGCGACGTGGTCTCCCGTGTCGGAGGGCTGGTGCCCGAAATCCGGGCCGTGGATAGACTGCTTCTCCTAATGCCCGTCCTCATGTGGGTGATGGCCGCCCTTATTACTTGGGTGCTGGTCACTCGCCTGCTGATCCGCCCGCTCAAGCAACTGCAGCGCTCCGTCGCCGCCTATCAGCCAGGGGAACCACTCAACCCGCCCCGCCGGCTGGGCCCTGCAACGGAAATTCGCGAATTGCGCGACGCTTTCCAGCGGGCGTTTGCTCAAGTTGAGGACTCCGAGCGCGATATGTCCAGCGCGCTAGACGGACAGCGGCGGCTGGTTCGGGAGGTCCATCACCGGGTCAAGAACAACCTGCAGGTCGTCGCCTCGCTCCTCAACATTCACGGGCGGAGCGCCAGGACCATCGAGGCACGGGCGGCCTACGCCGGGATCGGCCGGCGCGTCGGCGCCCTCTCGATTGTCCATCGCAACCATTTTGCAGAGATGGAAGAAAATCGCGGCATCGCCCTTCGCCCCTTGCTGACTGAGCTGGCGGCGGAACTTCGTGCGGGTGCGCCCGATGAAGCGCGAGGATTGATCATCGACTTGGAACTCGACAGCGTGAACAGCACGCAAGACGTGGCGGTGGCCGTGGCCTTCCTGATCACCGAGATCGTTGAGTTCGCAATGCTCAACAAGCCGCTCGAAGCAGCGGAAGTTTCGCTGCGCCGGATCGGCGAACTGACTGCGCGCCTTACCATCAGCAGCCCTGTTCTGGTCCCCGATGAGGCCGAGCAGGAAAGCAAGGTTCAGTTCGAAAGGATCATTTCCGGACTGGCCAAGCAATTGCGTTCGCCACTTGAACGGAAGCTCGGTCGCTATTCCGTCGATCTGCCCATCTTCCCGGAATATTCGGCAGGGCGATAGATTGCGGCTGTAAGCGGAAGAAAAAAGTTCGCGGACGGGGAACCGGTTCGAAATTTGGGACGTTGAGCAGTTCGGATAGTGACCTTTTGCCCCCCCGCTCTCGCTATCCGATTAAATGGGCCCGGAACCGCCAACCCTCCCCCCCCCCGGTGGCGCTTCCGGGCCCTCAATATTTTCAGCATCTGAAACTGATTGAGCGCCCGCAGCGGCAGCCGAGGCTGCACGCCGGTTTGCGCGCCAGTGGGTGAGGCGGATCGCCAGGATCGCGAATTCATAAAGCAGGTACAAAGGTCCAGCGAGCATCAACTGCGAGACCGCGTCCGGCGGTGTCAGCACGGCGGAGATCGCCACTGCCGCAACGATGGCGTAGCGACGCGACTTGCTTAGCTGCTCGCGGGTGACCAGTCCGGCCCGCTCCAGGATCATCAACAGGATCGGCAGCAGGAAGGCGACGCCGAAGCCGAACAGGAAGCGGGTGCAGAAGTTCAGGTAATTGCCGATTCCGGGCAGCGCCTCCCGCTCAATCCCTCCGACATTGCCCTGGAAGCCCAGGAGGAAGTGCAGTGCCCACGGCATTGCGAGATAATAAGCGAACGCCGCGCCGCCGATGAAAAACACGGGCGTGAGCAGAAGGAAGGGCAGCAGCGCCATCTTCTCCTTGGCGTAGAGCCCGGGCGCAACGAACTTCCAGACTTGGGTCGCAAAGAACGGGAAACCCATCATCATTGCACCGAACAAAGCGACCTTCACTTCGACGAAGAAGGCTTCGAAGATGTCGGTGTAGATGACCTTGCCTTGCCCGGCGGCGAGCAATGGCTGAACCAGGAAGCCGAAGATCGGCTTGGCGAAATAATAGTTCACAAAAAACAGCAGCACGAGGACGGCCAGCGACGTCAGCACGCGCTTCCGGAGCTCGATCAGATGTTCAAGCAACGGTGCCTTGGTGTCGTCGATGTCCTTCACGGCAGTTCACGCTGTTCCGGGGGGAGGTGGGACTGGTCGTTGGGTGCCTGCAACGCTGGCTGCTCGGCCGCGCCCGGCTCGGTGTCGGTCACCGGTGCCGCAACTGCGGGCGTTGCGTCGACCGAGGGAAATTCGCGCATGATGCGGTCGTTTTCCTCGCGCCACTTGCGCTCCATCTCTTCCAGTTCAGCCTCGCGGATGACGGATTCGATGCCGGATGTGAAATGCCGCGCCATGCCGCGGACCTTGCCAACCCAGCGGCCAACGGCACGCATCGTCTGCGGCAGTTCCTTGGGACCGATGAAGAGCAGTGCCGCTAGCGCGACGATGATGAGTTCGGTGGAATCGACGCCGAACATGTGGGCCGGCCTTCAGTCTTGGCGTTAGCGAACGCTGTCGTCGGTGTCCGGGGGAACCGGATCCGCAGTGCGACGCGGGGTAACGTCGATCGGCTCGTTGTTCGAACGGGGCAGCTGGCGCGGGTCCTGGGGCCGCTCCGCCGGCTTGTTATCGTCCTCGGCCATGCCCTGCTTGAAGCTCTTCAGGCCCTTGGCCACGTCGCCCATCATCGCGGAGAAGCGATTGCCGCCGAACAACAGCAAAATGACCACGCCGAGAATGAGCCAGTGAATGAGGCTGAAACCGCCCATTTGGAAAACTCCAATCTTTTCTTCGACGCCCTCTTAGACTTCCTCGTCGCCGCTTTCCAGTTGCAGTTGTCCCATCGACTCCATCATCGCTTCGTCCAGGGGATCGAGAAGGCCCGCGGCCTTGAGGTCGTCGATCCCAGGCAGGTCGCGGCGGGAGCTCAATCCAAAGTGCGTCAGGAACTCCTGCGTCGTCGCATAAAGCAAGGGCCGCCCTGGTCCCTCCCGGCGACCGGCCGGGCGGACCCAGCCGGCATCCATCAACACGTCGAGCGTGCCCTTGGATATCTGCACGCCCCGGATGGCTTCGATCTCGGCTCGGCTGACGGGCTCATGATAGGCGATGATCGCCAGCGTCTCCGTGGCAGCGCGCGAAAGTCTGCGCGGATCCTCCCTCGTCCGTCGCAGCAGATGCGCAAGGTCGGGAGCAGTCTGGAAATGCCACTGCCCCCCCCGCTCGACCAGCTCGATCCCATGGCCGACGTAATGATCGGCAAGCGCTTGGAGGGCGGCGGCAACGTCGCCCTCTCCAACGTGCAACGCAATTTCGTCAGGCCCCATCGGGTTCACCGAAGCGAATAATGTGGCTTCAACCGCGCGCATGAATTCGTCCATCAGGCGGCCTTCAGGCTGATCGGACCGAACGGTTCGGCCTGGTCGATCTGCAGCCGTCCGCGCCGGGCCAGTTCAAGGGCCGCGACGAAGCTGGACGCTAAGGAGGATCGCCGAAACTGAGGATCCTGCGTGGCGGGCAGGAACGCCTCCAGCCGGGTCCACTCGACAGCGCTCCCGATCATCCGTGACACCCGCTCGATCGCTTCCTCGAGAGTGAGCACGGCGCGCGCATGCACGACGTGCATTGCCGGCTGAGTGCGGGCACGGACGACGCCATAAGCTGCGAACAGGTCGAAATCGCGCACCTGCCAGTCCGACTTGCGCACGAGGCGAAGCCCTTCCGGAGAACCCCGGCGGAAGACGTCGCGGCCGACCCGGTCACGGCCCATTAGCCGCGCCCCGGCCTCCCGCATGGCATCCAGCCGCTGCAGCCGAAGCTGCAGGCGCATGGCGATTTCCTCGGGGCTGGGGTCCTGTTCCGGGTCTTTCGGAAGAAGCAGGCAGCTTTTGAGATAAGCCAGCCAGGCCGCCATGACGAGATAATCGGCGGCAATTTCCAGCCGCAGCTTCCGCGCACCCTCTAAATAAGCGAGAGATTGCTCGACCAGGGCCAGGATCGAGATCTGCGCCAGGTCCACCTTCTGCGCCCGGGCCAGGCTCAGCAGCAGGTCCAGCGGTCCTTCCCAACCGTCGAGGTTGAGCTGAAGCTCCTCACCGCTTCTCAGCGGCAGTTCGAAAGACTCATCAGCCATGACCCGAGACTAGCGGGAACAGCAGGCCCTGCAATCAGGCAAGGGCGAGCAGCTCGTCTCGCTTCGCAACGGTGGCGATGAAGTCGGGTCCATCATCGTCGCCCGCGAGAGCCGTGGCGAGAGCCCGTTCCAGCCGCGCTTCCCCCTGCGGGTCCATCTGCGGCACCAGTTCAGCGACCGACAACATCTCCTCGAAGACGCCGGAACAGTGGAGGGCCACATCGCAGCCCGCGGCAACGACACCCGCCGCCCGCTCGCCCATCGTGCCGCTTAACGCATGCATGTTGATGTCGTCGCTCATCAGCCATCCGTCGAAGCCGATCCGATCGCGAATGATGTCGTGGACAATGGTAGTCGACAGGCTGGACGGCAGATCCGGGTCCCACGCAGTATAGACGACATGGGCGACCATCCCCATTGGTGCGTTGCGAAGCCGCTCGAACGGCTGAAGATCGATCTCCAACTCTTCCGCGCTCGCGTGGACGACGGGCAGTTCGACGTGGCTATCGGCCAGCGCCCGGCCATGCCCGGGGATGTGCTTGATGACGCCCACAACTCCGGCTGACGCCATGCCGTCGAGCACTGCGCGCCCTAAGGCCGCCACCTGCATTGGCTCCGAACCCAAGGCACGGTCGCCGATAATATCGTGCGCACCTTCCTGGCGCACGTCGAGCAACGGCAGGCAGTTCACGTTGATGCCCACCGACTTCAACGTCAGCGCGATTGCACGCGCGTTCGAACGCGCCGCTTCGATCGCCGATGAAGGCGCCAGTTGATACAAGCGGGCGAAGGCTTCGCCCGTCGGGAATGCTGGCCAGGCCGGCGGCTTCATCCGGGCAACGCGGCCACCCTCCTGATCGATCAGCACCGGCACGTCGGGCCGGCCGCTAATTTCCCGCAGCGAAGACGTCAGCCGCAGGAGTTGATCCGGATCTTCACAGTTCCGCTTGAACAGGATGAAGCCCGCCGGGTCGGCATCCCGGAAGAAGGAACTTTCGTCGGCGGTGAGTTCAAGCCCCGCCAGGCCGTAGACCGCTGCCTGCATCAGCGGACGACGAAGCAATTCTCGCCAGCGGCAGCAATCGCGGCGCAGGCCTGCTTTGCTTCAGCCGGCGAACCCGCATTTGCGCGCAGCCGAATGCCGCCCGGGAATGGAACGATCATTTTCCCCATACCCGCGACGGAGGAGAACCGCGCCGACAATGCAGACCATGCGCGTTCCGCCTGGGCGCTGTTCTTGAAGGCGCCGAGCTGGATCACGCTCCCTGCACCTGCTGCCGCAGCAGGCGCGGGCTCAGGTGCCTCTAGCGGCTTCGGTGGCTCAGCGGCCGCTGTGGCGGGTTCGGGCCGCGGTGGTATCTTGGCAGACTCGCGCGCAGCCGGCTCCTGGCTCAGCTTCCCCAGATCGAGTTGGGCGTCCTGATCTTCCCCCGCGCTGGTCTGGAATGCGGTTTCGCTCTCGCCAGCCACGTCGAGCCCACCGGGATCTGCCGGCTTGACCTTGTATGGTCCGGGTTCGGCCTTGATCAGTTCCGGCACGCCGCTTGCCGCACCGTCGCGCTTACCAAGCCAGAAGAAGGTCCCGGACACGAGGGCAGCACCAAGCAGCACGACGAGCAGCAGCGCGAACATCTTGCGCGCCGAGACGCCCCTCGGTCCGTCCTCATCGTCGACGGCCTGTAGCCATGGCAGTTGCTCGTCATAAGCCGCGTGGCCGTCAGCCATTCGATATTCCCTCCCGTCAAAGCCCCACGACTATGCAGCTTTGACCCACGATACGCATCCGTTGGCATAGCACTTCAGAATGGGCTTGGGAGGTAGTGCCGAACTGCAGGCGATAATAAGTGCGATTGTCGCGCGCCGAGCGCACCGGGACGACAACCGCCTTCAACCGCATCAGCCCCGGATAGAGGTGCACGATTCGGCGCCAGCCAACCTTCGCCTTGTGCGCAGTTGCGAAGGTTCCGATTCGGGCAACACGGCCCGCGGCACCCTCGCTGAACATGGCCGGCCACAATTGTTGCGAAGGCTTTGGCGGGGCGACTGGCGGGGCTTCATCCGCCGGCTTCGCCGAGGCCGTTTCGACGACCTCATCGGCTTCCTTGGTCACGGGTTCAGCAGCGATTCGGCGCGCAACGGTCTCACGGAACGTAATACGCTTTGGTTCGGGAGAAATGACGCGAGGCTCTGACGCGATGACGACCGGTTCCACGATCTTTGCGGATGGCGCAGGCGCTTGGGGCATCAGCACCGTTACTTGGGACGTCGTGTCGACGGAAGCCTCAGCCATTTCCTCGGCGCTGCGTCGTCCCTTCCAGTAGGACAGGCTCGCGACAATCAGAACGGCCAGGCACAGGCCAAAAATGGTTCTGGTCCAGCTCCGACGACGCACCGAATTTGGCGTATCGTTGAGCCAGGGTAGCCGGTTCGGGTCAACGCCCGCCCCTGCATGTGTCACCTGAGTTCCTCCGCAGCCTCCACGCCCATCAGGGCCAATCCGCTACGGATAACCTGTTGAAGAGCAAGCGCAAGTTCTAACCTTGCGCGCGTGAGATCCGGCCTGTCCTCAACCAGGAAGCGGCGGACCGGATCGTCATTGCCACGGTTCCACAAGGCGTGGAATTCGGCCGCGAGGTCGTAGAGATAGAAGGCGATGCGATGCGGCTCATGGGCCACGGCCGCGGCCTCGACGGTACGCGGATATTGCGCGGCCGCCTTGACCAGATTCAGTTCTTCGGCATCGAGCAGATCGAGGTCTGCTGGAGCCGTGAGATCCACGCCGGCCTCTGCAGCCTTGCGCTTCAGCGACGAAATCCGGGCGTGGGCATATTGCACGTAGAAGACGGGATTGTCTTTGGAGGCCTCAACCACCTTGGCGAAATCAAAGTCGAGGGGCGTATCGGCACGCTTGGTCAGCATCATGAAGCGCACGACGTCCTTGCCGACCTCGCGAACGACGTCGGCCAGGGTGACGAAGCTGCCGGACCGTTTCGACATCTTCACCGGCTCGCCAGCCCTGAACAGCCGAACCATCTGGACCAGCTTCACATCCAGGTCGACGCGGCCGTCCGTAAGCGCCTTCACGGCTGCCTGCACCCTCTTCACTGTGCCGGCGTGGTCCGCGCCCCAAATGTTCACGAGGTGTTCGGCGGTTTCCGCTTTCTGGAGGTGGTAGGCGGCATCGGCCCCGAAATAGGTCCAGCTGCCGTCGGACTTCTTCATCGGCCGGTCCTGGTCGTCGCCGAAGTGTGTGGACCGGAACAGGGTCAACTCAACCGGCTCCCATTCATCCTGCTCGTCGATGCTCTTCGGCCGTTCGAGCTCGCCTTCGTACACGAGTTCCTTCGCGCGCAAGTTCTCCATCGCCCGCTGAACGGCGCCCGATCCTTGCAGCTCCGCTTCCGAAGCGAACTTGTCGTGATGAATGCCAAGCAGCCCGAGGTCATGCTTTATGAGGTCCAGCATTGCGGCGACGGCGCGCTGCCGGAACAGCACCAGCCACTCGCTTTCGGGCGCATTGGCGTGAGCGTCGCCGAACTCCGCCGCCAACAGCGTAGCGACGGGCCGCAGATATTCGCCGGGGTACATGCCCTCCGGAATGTCGCCAATCTCTTCGCCTAGGGCCTCCCGGTACCTCAGGTGGACCGAGCGGGCGAGCGTATCCACCTGCCCGCCGGCATCGTTGACATAATATTCCTTGGTGACCCGGAAGCCCGCGGTTTCAAGGAGCCGCGCCAGACTGTCGCCGACCACGGCGCCCCGGCAGTGACCCATGTGCATTGGTCCTGTCGGGTTCGCCGAAACATATTCGACATTCACCCGCTCGTTCTTGCCGATAGTGGACGCGCCGTAAGCGTCGCCCTCGCGAAGAATGGTTCGAAGCTCGTCACGCCAGGATCCGGGCCGCAGGCGAAGGTTGATGAACCCCGGACCAGCCACGTCCACCGACGTAACCGTCGGCACCGCCTCCAGCTTCGGCTTGATCAGTTCGGCGAGGGCGCGCGGATTGGTCCTGGCAGCTTTCGCCAGCACCATTGCCGCATTGGTCGCCAAATCGCCGTGGGCGGCGTCGCGCGGCGGTTCCACTGCAACGTTGTGCCGGTCGATCTCCGCCGGAAGAACCCCTTCGGCGATAAGTTCGTTCAGCACTCCGTCAAGGAGCGCGGCATATTGGTCGTACAGGCTCAAGTTC
>JBJMUK010000141.1:0-12794 GCA_045811225.1 Sphingomicrobium sp.
CGGTGATCACTAAGGCGAAGAAGTCGATCGCCCAGTTCAAGCTGCGCGAAGGCATGCCGATCGGCTGCAAGGTCACCTTGCGCCGCGACCGCATGTACGAGTTCCTTGATCGTCTGGTGACGGTCGCGCTTCCCCGGGTCCGCGACTTCCGCGGGCTCAATCCGAAGTCGTTCGACGGCCGCGGCAATTACGCGATGGGGCTTAAGGAGCAGATCATTTTCCCCGAGATCAACTACGACCAGATCGACAAGGTCCGGGGCATGGACGTCATCGTAACCACCACCGCGAAGACAGATGAAGAGGCGCGCGAACTGCTGCGCCTGTTCAACTTCCCCTTCCCGGCCGAGGAGCAGCGGGAGGCCGCGTAAGCGGGCTCCCGGATAGGAGAAGAACTTAAGTCATGGCGAAACTGAGTTCGATCAACAAGAACGAGCGGCGCAAGAAGCTCGTTGAGAAGCAGGCGGCGAAGTACGCGAAGCTGAAGGCGATCGCGAACGACGAGTCGAAGGACGAGACCGAGCGCCTCATCGCGCGGCTCAAGATGGCGGAGCTGCCGCGCAACGGGAACCCGACGCGGGTTCGCAACCGCTGCGAGCTGACCGGCCGTTCGCGCGCTTATTATCGCAAGTTCCGCTTGTCGCGGATCATGCTCCGGGAACTGGCCAACAAGGGCCTGATTCCCGGCGTCACGAAGTCGAGCTGGTAAGGGAATAGGATGGCGATGACCGATCCTCTGGGTGACATGCTCACCCGCATCCGCAACGGCCAGCAGGCGCGCAAGGATTCGATCCTGACGCCGGCGTCGAAGCTTCGTGCCCATGTGCTCGATGTGCTTCAGCGCGAAGGCTATATCCGCGGCTATTCCGAAGAAGAGCTTGCCGGCCAGCGCGGCCTGCGCATCGAGCTCAAATATTTCGAAGGCCAGCCCGCGATCCAGCACCTGGCTCGCGTGTCGAAGCCCGGTCGCCGGGTCTATTCCGGCTCGCGCGATCTGCCGCGCGTCCGCAACGGCCTTGGCATGACCATCGTCTCGACGCCTCGCGGCGTGCTTTCCGATGCGGAAGCGCGTGAGCAGAACGTCGGCGGCGAAGTCCTCGCGGAGGTGTTCTAAAATGTCTCGTATTGGTAAACGGCCGGTTCCGCTGCCTTCGGGCGTAAGCGCAACCACAGAAGGCCATATCCTTTCGGTGAAGGGGCCCAAGGGCACCCTGCAGCTGCAGATGCGCGACGAGATCAGTTACGACATCTCGGAAGGCGGAATCAGTGTCCAGCCGGCGAACCCGTCCAAGGCGGCGCGCGCTTTCTGGGGCATGCAGCGGACCCTCGTTCAGAACCTCGTCACTGGTGTGACAGAGGGCTTCACCAAGGTGCTCGAAATCACCGGGGTTGGCTATCGCGCGGCAGCACAGGGCAAGAACCTGCGTCTGCAGCTCGGTTACAGCCACGACGTGAACTATGCGGTTCCGGAAGGCGTCGACATCAAGACGCCGGACGCGAACACCGTCGAGATCAGCGGCATCGACAAGCAGAAAGTCGGCCAGGTCGCCGCAGAGATCCGCCGCTGGCGCAAGCCGGAGCCCTACAAGGGCAAGGGCATCAAGTATCGCGGCGAGTTCATCTTCCGCAAAGAAGGCAAGAAGAAGTAAGCCATGGCGAAACTCTCCCTCTTCGACCGCCGCCGTCAGCGCGTCCGCACCACGCTTCGTGCTCGTGCCGGCACCAAGCCCCGTCTGTCGGTTCACCGTTCCGGCCGTCACATCTACGCTCAGGTCATCGACGACACGGCGGGCAAGACGCTCGCCGCTGCTTCGACCCTGGACAAGGATCTTAAGGGCAAGGCCGGCGCGACCCGCGACGGCGCTGCCGCCGTCGGCAAGGCGCTTGCCGAGCGCGCAAAGAGCGCCGGCGTTTCTGCCGTCGTCTTCGATCGCGGCGGTTTCCTGTTTCATGGCCGGGTGAAAGCTCTGGCCGAAGCCGCTCGTGAAGGCGGACTGGAGTTCTAATCATGGCTGACGAGAACCAGACCCAAGAGGTCAACACCGAAGCCACCGAAGTGGCTGCAGTCGCCGACGGCGTTCCGGCCGAGCAGCAGGCTCGCGGTCCGCGCGGTCCGCGCGGCGGACGTGGTCGTGGCGGTGGCGACAATCGTGGTGGCGGCAATCGCGGCCGTCGTGACGACCGCCGTGGCGGCCGTGGCGGCGACGACGATGGCGGTGAGGAGCTGATCGAAAAGCTCGTCCACATCAATCGTGTTTCCAAGACGGTGAAGGGCGGCAAGCGCTTCGGTTTCGCAGCCCTCGTGGTCGTTGGTGACGGCAAGGGCCGGGCCGGCTTCGGCCACGGCAAGGCTCGCGAAGTTCCCGAAGCGATCAGCAAGGCGACCGCCGCTGCCAAGAAGGCAATGGTCCGCGTTCCGCTGCGCGACGGCCGCACCCTTCACCATGATGGCAACGGCCATTTCGGCGCGGGCAAGGTGACGGTGCGCTCGGCTCCCTCGGGAACCGGAATCATCGCCGGCGGTCCGATGCGTGCCGTGTTCGAAAGCCTTGGCGTTGCCGACGTGGTGACCAAGTCGGTCGGCACGTCCAACCCCTACAACATGATCCGCGCTACCTTTGAAGCGCTCAAGGAACAGACCAGCCCACGCTCGGTAGCCCAGCGGCGTGGCAAGAAGGTCGCGGACCTGCTTGGCCGTGGCGGCGCAAGCGCTGCCGAAGCCGAGGCCCAGGCCGAAGCGATTACGGAGTAGACCAGTGGCGAAGATCAAGATCACGCAGACCGGATCCCCGATCCGCCGCGACAAGACCCAGCGCGCGACGCTCGTCGGCTTGGGGCTGAACAAAATGCGCCGTACGGTCGAGGTCGAGGGCACTCCCGAGGTGCTCGGCCAAGTCCGTAAGGTCCAGCATCTGGTGAGCGTCGAACAGGCGTAAGCCGTTGGCCGCTTCGATGGCCATTCACATCAGCGCGACAAAAGCGAAAGCGAGTGCACGACATGAAACTAAACGAACTCCGCGACAATGATGGTGCCCGCAAGGGGCGCATGCGGGTCGGCCGTGGCATCGGCTCCGGCAAGGGCAAGACGGCTGGCCGCGGCCAGAAGGGCCAGACCAGCCGCTCGGGCGTTTCGATCGCCGGCTTCGAAGGCGGCCAGATGCCGCTCCACATGAGGTTGCCGAAGCGCGGCTTCAACAACATCTTCGCCAAGGACTTCGCGGAAGTGAACCTGGGCGCGATCCAGAAGCTGGTCGATGCCGGCAAGCTGGATGCCAAGGGCACGATCGATCATGCTGCGCTGAAGGCCGCTGGCCTCGGCCGTGGCGGCAACGACGGCGTTCGCCTGCTTGGCAAGGGTGACTTCACCGCGAAGCTCTCGTTCCGGGTTGCCGGTGTCTCGAAGGGCGCCCGCGAGGCAGTCGAGAAGGCCGGCGGCTCCGTCGAGCTGATCGAACGCAAGAATCCGGCCGAGCTCGCCAAGGCCAAGAAGGGCAAGGCGCGCGAAGTCCGTCTTGCCGACAAGGCGGCGAAGAGCGCCAAGTAATCCGTCATTGCGGGCGAAGCGAGGCAATCCAGGCTTCCGCGCCATTGGATTGCTTCGTTACTTCGTTCCTCGCAATGACGACCGGGCGGCTTATATAAGCCGCAGGGTTTAGGGGAATTCACCGAAATGGCATCCGCAGCCGAACAAATGGCCTCCAACATTTCGCTCGCGAGCTTTTCCAAAGCGACCGAGCTCAAGAAGAGGCTGTGGTTCACGCTTGGCGCGCTGATCCTCTTCCGTTTCCTGTCCTACGTTCCAATGCCGGGCATCGACCCGACGGCAATGGCCGCGCTCTACCAGACGCAGAGCGGCGGCATCCTGGACGTCTTCAACACCTTCTCCGGCGGTGCTCTGGAGCGCATGAGCATCGTTGCGCTGGGCGTCATGCCGTACATCACAGCGTCGATCGTGGTGCAGCTTGGAGCGACGCTCTACCGGCCCTGGCAGGCCCTCAAGAAAGAGGGTGAAACGGGGCGCAAGAAGCTCAACCAATATACCCGCTACCTGACGGTCCTGCTGACCAGCGTTCAGGGGTACTGGATTGCGGTCGGGGTCGAGAGCATCGGCGCGACCCAGGGCATTGCTGCCGTTGTTGAACCCGGCCTGCTCTTCCGCGCCGCGGCAACGATCAGCCTAGTCGGGGGAACCCTCTTCCTGATGTGGATCGGTGAGCAGATCACAAGCCGCGGTATCGGCAACGGCGTCTCCCTGATCATCATGGCCGGCATCGTCGCGCGCCTTCCGCAGGGCATTGCACAGCTGCTTGAAGGCGGCCGGACCGGCACGACCGACCCTATCACCATCTTCGCCATCGTCGGCCTGACCGTCAGCCTGATCCTCTTCATCTGCTTCATGGAGCGAGCGCAGCGCCGGGTCCTGATCCAGTATCCGAAGCGCCAGACAGCGCGTGGCATGCAGCAGGAACGGAGCCACCTTCCGCTCAAGATCAACATCGCCGGCGTAATACCGCCGATCTTCGCATCTTCGCTGTTGCTGATGCCGCTGACCATCCTCCAGATGGCTGGCGCCAAGAGCGAGGCCGGCAGCTCGTCAAGCGAGTGGCTGATCACCATCAGCACCTACCTGCAACACGGTGCGCCGCTTTATCTGACCCTGTATGCGCTCGGCATCGCCTTTTTCTGCTTTTTCTATTCGGCGGTGCAGTTCAACAGCGAGGAAACTGCCGAGAATCTGAAGCGCCACGGCGGCTTCATTCCCGGCGTCCGCCCGGGCAACGCGACCGAGCATTATTTCGATTATCTGATCACCCGCGTGACGGTCGTCGGAGCTGCCTATCTCGTGCTCATCTGCCTGATCCCGGAGATCCTGGCGTCGCAGGCGGGCTTGAACTTCCGGCTTGGCGGCACGAGCCTGCTGATCGTCGTGAACGTCACGATGGACACGGTCGCTCAGATCCAGAGCCACCTCATCGCCCATCAATATGGCGACCTCATCAAGAAGGCGAAGCTGAAGGGCGCGCGCAAGCGTTAGTCTGGTCCGGGCAAAACAGGGAAGCGACGCGTGAACATCATCCTCCTTGGGCCCCCGGGCGCCGGCAAGGGTACGCAGGCACAGCGGCTTGAGCAGACCCGCGGCATGGTCCAGCTATCGACCGGCGACATGCTTCGGCAGGCGGTTGCCGCCGGAACCCCCGTCGGCCTGAAGGCCAAGGCGGTGATGGCGGCCGGAGAGCTGGTCAGCGATGCCATCGTTTCCGCGCTGATCGGCGAACGTCTCGATGAGTCGGAAGCCTCCGGCGCCATTTTCGATGGATTTCCGCGCACCAAGCATCAGGCCGAAGCGTTGGAGCTACTGCTCGCGGACCGGGGACGGACCCTCGATTACGTGATCGAACTCGACGTCGACGAAGAAGCGCTGGTTGACAGGATCACCGGGCGATTCAGCTGCGCCAATTGCGGTGCCGGCTATCACGACACGTTCAAGCGTCCGAAGGTTGAGGGCACGTGCGACGTCTGCGCGAGCCACGAGTTCAAACGCCGGCCCGATGATAACGAGCAGACAGTCCGGACCCGGATGGCAGAATATCGCGCGAAGACGGCTCCGATCCTGCCTTATTATGAGGAGCGGGGCTTGGTGCGCCGCGTGGATGGCATGGCCTCCGTGGACGACGTCGCCGCCCAGATCGACGCGATCCTCGACAGCAAGGCCTGACTCCAGCACCCTTCAGCATCGGAGGAGGATTGGATGAAGTCAGCAATCGCCGCGGCCATGCTGCTTGGCAGCGCTTCCGCCCAAGCGGAAGTGCTCAGCGCTAACTCCAATGGCTTCCATGTTCGGCAGGCGGCCGACCTTGCGGTGGCGCCGGCCGAGGCATTCCGGCGCTTTGGCCAGGTCGGCTCCTGGTGGAACCCGCAGCATAGTTACAGCGGTGACTCGAAGAACCTCGGCCTGTCCCTGCTTCCGGGCGCCTGCTTTTGCGAAAAGCTGCCCGGCGGCGGCGGGGTGGAGCACCTGCGCGTGACTTACTACCAGCCAGGCAAGCGACTGGTGATGAGCGGCGCGCTGGGACCGTTGCTTTTCGAAGCGGCCGCGGGGGTGATGGATGTGCAAATCGAACCCACGTCCCAAGGCTCCCGCATCACCATGAACTATAAGGCGGCGGGGTTTGCCGAGGCCGGCGCAGACAAGCTCGCTCCCTTGGTCGACACCGTGCTGGGGGATCAGGTGAAGCGCTTTGCGGCCTATGCCTCGTCGAAGCCCTGATTTCGCTCGAGCGTCAGGAATCGGAAGGCGGGATGTGCATTTTGGCCCGGATGCTCGTCTCGGAACGTCTCACGCCAGCTGCCACTGCCCCGCGGATCGGGCATGATCGTTTCTCCTTTAACGTCTTCAAGCACTTCGGTGAGTTCCAGGCGCTGAGCGATCGGCAGGAAGAGCGCGAAGATCTCCGCTCCACCGATCACCGTGATCCGCTCTCCCGCCGCAGCGGATAGCGCGTCGTCGGTGGTGTGGACCACCGTCACGTCCGCGGCGCTCCAGTCTCTGTCGCGCGTAAGCACTACGTGCCGACGGCCGGGCAGCAGGCCAGGCAGGCTCTCGAACGTCTTTCGACCCATGACCATGGTGCTGTCCATCGTCAGCTGCTTGAACCGCTTGAGGTCGGCGGGAATGTGCCACGGAAGCTTCCCATCGCGTCCGATCACGCCATTGATGGCGCGGGCAACGACCAGTGTGACGGCTTCGCTCATCCTTGGCTCCTCGGCCCGCGCTTTGCCCGTCGCCTGAGCGGATGCCAAGTGCAGCCTTAGCCGCTATGGGCGAACCCATGAACGATCGACAGGACCAGCTGATCGCGGCCGCGCTGGAGCGGTGTGGCCCCAAGGCGGTGATTACGGACCCGCACGACATCGAGCCGTGGCTTACCGATTGGCGAGGGCGCTATCGTGGTCGTTCGAGAGCCATATTGGCGCCCGCGTCCACCGCGGAGGTGTCCGGGCTGGTGGCCTTGGCATCCGAGTTTGGCGTTCCGCTGGTACCGCAGGGAGGCAATACGTCGATGTGCGGCGGTGCCACGCCGCCAGAAGACGGCGCAGCGCTGATCCTTTCTCTTCGAAGAATGAACAAGCTGCGGTCGATCAGTGCTGCGGATCGCTCCGCGGTGGTGGAAGCAGGCGTGATCCTCGCTGACCTGCACGACCGGGCGGCGGAGGTAGGTTGCCGTTTCCCGCTGACCCTCGGCGCACGGGGCAGCTGCACGATTGGCGGCCTGATCGCCACCAACGCCGGTGGTACGCAGGTTCTCAGGTTCGGCACTATGCGGGCTCTCGTGGCCGGTGTGGAGGCGGTGCTTCCGGATGGGTCCATTCACGACGGCCTGGCTGCGCTCAAGAAGGATAATCGTGGCTATAGCCTCGATCAGCTGCTGGTGGGCTCGGAAGGCACGGTCGGAGTGATCACCGCGGCCTCCTTGCGCCTGGTGCCGGCTGTGACTGGACGAACCGTGGCGTGGGCCGGCGTCTCCACTCCGCAGCGCGCGCTCGACCTGCTCCGTTTCCTACAGGATCGTTCGGACGCCGTAGAGGGGTTCGAGATTATCCCGGCGGATACTCTGGACCTGGTGCTTCAACACATTCCGGGGACCCGCAATCCGCTGTCGGGGCGACACGCCTGGCACGTCCTCATCGAAGCGACCACGACTTCGGACGAAGAGGGCCTCCGCAGCGACGTCGAACAGTATCTTTCCGCGGCGCTCGAAGCCGGCCTGATCGGCGACGCCACGATTGCGGCTAATGAAACGCAGGCCGAGGCTTTCTGGCACATGCGTGATTCGATCGCCGAGGCGGAACGTGCTCATGGGGCGTCACTTGCCCACGATATCTCCGTACCCGTGGCGGATATGCCGAGATTCATGGTGGAAGCGGGCGAAGCGGTGGAGCGGGCATTCCCGGACACCCGCGTCGGGGCCTTCGGTCACCTTGGCGACGGCAACGTCCACTTTCACGTCCATGTTCGTGATCCCGGATCCGGATGGGCTTGGAACAATGACCGAGGGCAGGCAATATCGCGCCTCGTCTACGATCTGGTCACGCAGGCCGGAGGGTCAATCTCCGCCGAACATGGCATCGGGCAAGCCAAGGTGGAGGAGTTCGAGCGGCTTGCTCCGCCCGCCAGGGTCTCTGCCGTCCGGGCAATCAAGCGTGCGCTCGATCCCACCGGCATCATGAATCCCGGTAAGCTCGTCCGCTAAGCGGCGGTCGCGAGCCCCTTGTCGGCGGCCGCACGGCGCGCGTCGTTGACCAGCAACGCGACCGCTGCCCCTTCCAGTTCCGCATGCTTGAAGGACGCGGTAGCGGTCGGGACATCGCGCAGGCGGCGGGAATATGGACCATCGATGGTGAACTGCCGGTACAGGTCGGGCCTGCGGAGAGTCGGGCGTAGCGCTGCTGTAATGCTTCCGGTGAGGATCACGCCGTCCCAGGCGCCATAGCCAAGCACCATGTTCCCCGCGAAATGCCAGAAGCAGCGCGTGAACAGCTCCAGCGCTTCGGCAATGACGGGCTCCCCACGCATCATGGTGGGCGCGAGCAGGTCGTGAAGGGTCTTGGCGCCGGATGGGCGGCCTCGGATTGCGCAAAGCGCCTCATAGATCGCGAGCAGTCCAGGACCGGAAATCAGCTGTTCCGCAGTTACCGCTCCCGCGCCCCGGCGCATCTGTTCGATGATGGGCTCCAACCCGGGCAGTCCGTCCATGATCCCCATGTGCCCGGCCTCGGTCGGAAGGACGTTTACGAACCCGTTTTCGTCACGGGACATCATCGCGACGCCAAGCCCGCTGCCGATGCCGAGGATGCAGTAAGTCCCCACCTTCTGCGGTTGGACCGAAGAGCCGCACAAGGTTTCCATGTGGCAGCCCATGTGGGTTGCGCTCATCGCCCAGGCGTTCGCAGCGAAGTCGTTGAGGATCAGCGGGGGCGCCTGGAACATGGCGGTGAGGCCCTGTCGCGACAGGATCCAGCGGCTGTTCGTGATCGAGATCGTGTCACCGCGTGGAACACCCGATACGGCGATCGCGGCGCGTCGTGGAAGCGCCTTCATGCCGCTGTCGGCACCGAAGGCAGAAATGGCCGTCGAAATCGTCGGCTGAGCCGTTGGATCATATTCACGGACGCTGTTGTGATCGAGGCGACCGCGCTCGTCCGTCAGGCCGACGCGCACGGTGGTGCGCCCAACATCTGCGACCAGCGCCACCTTCGACGGAGCACTTGCTACCGGTCCGAACATCACATCCCCTCAACGACCACTGTCGTTTTCAGGGATGACGCTAACGCATGATTCTATAACAATTTCTTGCGGATGGCGTTGCCGATTGCGACGCCTGGCAAGGGCGCTACGATCGCCGCATGCCGATTCTTCTCCTCCTTCTCGCCTTGTCCCTGGCATCCTGCCAGGAGCCAGAAAAACCGGCATCCAGCTCTTCCGTCGTGGCATCACCGCAGCCGAGCGTGCCCGCGAAATCGCCCTCGGCAAATGTCGTGACGAGCCTGTCAGGAGAATGGCGAGTGGCAGGGATAGACGGAAGCTCGCTTGACGAGCCCTATGGGCTGGCCCTCAGGGGGGATGAGGAGAGCTTGTGGTGGGAGCCGCGGTGCGCCCGGATCGAGCGAAAGTATAAGATCCGCGGCAAGAGGATCAATTTCCATTCGGGCGATGCGCCGGTTGCCGTTGGCTCTCTGACGACCCCTGTGTGCGCAATTGGATTGCCTCCCCGTTTGCATGACGTGCTCGGTGCGCTCGACGCCGCGACGACCGTCGAACGGACGCCCGCGAACGGCATCCATATCTCCGGCAACGGCCATAGCCTGACCCTGTTTTCCCAGTGACCCCAAGCGCCGGTTGCGCGACGTATTTGTAGATTTTGGAGCGGCCGTCCCTAAGGGGCTTGAGCGCAGGGCCGCTCGCTGGAGCCGGATGAATGCAAATACGAGAACTGATCGGCACCGCGCAGGTCGCAGGGGGCGCAGAGCTCCGGCTTTTTCGGCGCGGGGTCGATTTCATGATCGTGCTCGACCGCAATGAGCTGATGAGCAGCCGCATGAGCGGCTCCGAAGAAAAGCTTGCCGAGCTCACTTGCGCTCGTCTCGGCGGACGTAAGGCGCCGCGACTGCTGATCGGCGGCTACGGAATGGGTTTCACGCTGCGGGCGGCTCTCAGGGTGCTTCCGCCCGACGCCACGATCGTCGTTGCTGAACTGGTTCCGGAGATTCTCGCCTGGGCGCGAGGCCCGATGACCGAGCTGACTGCCGGCTGCCTGGACGACCCACGCGTAAGCGTCGTCAATGGCGACGTTCGGGCGCTCATTGGCGATCCCGCCCAGACGTTCGACGCGATCCTTCTGGACGTTGACAATGGTCCCGATGGACTGACGCACCCCGACAACGAACATCTCTATTCAATGGGCGGCCTTGCGTCTGCGAAAGCGTCGCTGCGATCGGCCGGCATACTGGCCGTTTGGTCGGCGGGACGTGACTCTGCGTTCACGCGCAGGCTCAACGCAAGCGGTTTCAAGGTTGAGGAAGTTGTGGTCCGCGCAAGGAGTAACGGGAAGGGGCCAAGTCACATCATCTGGTTTGCGCAAACTGTCCCGGCGCGGGCCGGAAAACATGCGACCGGCCGCTAATGTCGGATTGCCGACAACATCAATTTACGGATAGGTACGGAGCGTTAGCGCTATCAGGGAGGGGCGTTCGATGATTCGGTCCAATTGGGTCCGGTGGCTGCAGGAACCTCCTGTCAGCGGTCTGCCAGTGCTTCTGTGGGTTGCCGTCGCAGTCGGAGTCCCGACCATCGTCCGTGCCGAGGTCAATGGCGTCGTCACGGGTTGCGAATATACCCCCTATCTTCCGTTCGTTCTGTTGGGCGCGATCCTGTTGCGATGGTGGCAGGCCAGTGCGATTCCGCTTCTGGCAGTCGGGATCATGGGTGGCTTCCTTGGCGGTGCGGCCGCCCACGAAATGTCTTGTTTCGCGCCCGCCAGCGGCATGTTCCTCGTCTCGTCTGGGGTTATGATCGGTGTTGCAATACTAGTCCGGCGCGCGGTCCGAATCTTCCAGGCACACATGTCCGCTGCGCCTTCGGGCGGCATCGTCTTCAGCCTGGAAAACGATGAGGTGTGGGCCAGCTGGTACGGGGACGGGGCGCCGGTGCGGCTAGGATCGCAGCGGAAAGTTTCCGAGATGATGGAAGATTTTCTGGCTCAATCAGAACTCGGGAAGCAGCTGATAAGCAAATATCCGGCTACGTGGAAAGACCCGGAGTCAAGATCCGGCTGAGGCGCTTGAACTTCAAGCCCGGCGACGATCCCGGTTCTGAAATAAAAGGCTCGCGACCCAGTTCGCCGTGCTTGCGCGGTCCACGCCGCGGAGCTGGTATAGCGGGTTCAATGAGCAGCTGTTTCCAAGCGACGCGCAGAGGCGCCGCGGAACGACCGTAACGACTTCGATGGACGTGCCCTTCACGTCGACTGCAAGCGCTTCCGACAACTGCTCGAACGCGCCCGGTGAACTGGCATAGGGGAACATCCCATCTGTGCTCACAGCCTCATCGTTGGCGGCGATGTTGATGATCATGCGGCGTCCCGTCCCACGGCGCAGCAGAGGGATGAAGGCACGAGTCATTCGAGCCATCGTCAGGGTGCGAACGTAACCGCTGCCTGCAGCATTGATCAGGACATCGATGCTGGTGAATCGCTCTGCAATCTCGGAGGCGAAGATTGCGACGCTGTTGTCGCCAGCAACGTCACAATATCGGGAGAAGGCGCCGAGCCGCGCTGCAGCCTTGTTCAGCGCTGCACCATCGGTATCGCAAAGCACGAGCTCAGCCCCGCACACCTCCAGCGCCTCGGCGCAAGCGAGGCCTACGCCTCCGCCAGCGCCGCTGATCAGCACACGCGGCCAATATGAGGGGTCAGCCTCGCTCATGCCGTGAACGCGCAAGGTAGCGGCAGCGTTTCTGCAACGGGTCCGGGGCTCCCCGGAGAGGCGAGCTGGTAATTCTCATAGACATGGAGAGTTGCGTCCGTTAATGCAACATCATGTTTCGTTAGTGAAAGGTTTACCCTGTGTCAACTCCAGCACGGACGATCTCCCGCCGCCCTGGCGGGAGGACGGCCGATGTCACTGCACGTATCCAGCAAGCCGTAGGCGATATCCTGATCGACGGGGGCACCGACGCGTGCACCTTCAAGGCGGTGGCCGAGCGCGCCGGTATCGAGCGTTCGACGCTTTATCGGCGCTTCCCTGACCGCTGGGACATGATCATCGATTTCTTCATGGCCCGGGCCGCAACCGACGTCATGCCGGACCTGGGCAAGACGTTCGCGGAGGATCTCACCTGCGTCCTGCGCAGGCTCGTGAGTGTGCTGGAATCACCGGTTGGCCCCGCGCTGCTCGGAACTGCCGCGGCCTTACGCGCGAACGCCGGAAGCGATTATTCTCGTGCCTTCTTCGATCGTCGAATGGAGCAGCTCGAGCCTATGTTCAAAGCTGCCATTGCCCGCGGCGAGCTTCGTTCCAGCGTTGACCGCGAGCTTATTTTCACCTCGGCTGCCGGTCCGATCTATTTCCGTATCTTCATCGCCGGACGCGGTGCCGACGACGACTTCATCCGGTCGGTGGTGAGCGACGTATGCTGGCTCTATTGCTCGCCAAGCGTCGCCGCCAAGATCTCCGGTCCCACGCGCCTCACCTAAAGCTCAGCGCCCGCAAAACCTGAATTGGCGCACCCGACATGAATA
>JBJMUK010000142.1:0-3442 GCA_045811225.1 Sphingomicrobium sp.
TTCGAGAAGCTCTGCCTCGTCTTCGGGAGAGAGCTTTACAGGCGGCTCGTCGTCACGCGTCAAGACGGTAACGACAGTGCCTTCGGGCAAATCGAGGCCTTCGACCACGACTTTCCCATTCACGACGGTGCCGGTTGCAAGCTGCATGCATTTGATGGTACTCCACGCCTCCGCGGCGGTCCAATGCGGCCGAACCTTGGAGATGCGCGGCGACCGGCGGACAGCGCAGCGGCGAAGCCGCGGAACGCTGGATCGTGCAATTGCAGCAAAGAATCGGCTGGCAAAAGACACTCGTCGCTGTTGCCCACAAGAACGCCCGCATTTTGTGGGCCGTCCTGGCCAAGGGACGCGAGCTACGACCCGCTTCATATGCCCGCGAAAGCCTTCGCGCCAGCATGACCGCAAGAGCCGCCAGCCGACAACCAGTTCCTCGTTTCAGCAGCACGCGCAACATCGATGCATTTCACAGGTCAGACCGGCAGCAGGTGAACTCGGCTAACAGACAGCGGCCCCTTGCTGGTGTCCGCGTCGAACGAATGGAGCCCTGCTGAGCGGTTCGTATCCGGGTCCGCACCTAGAGTGCAAAAACACCGTTTGTAGATGTGCAGTCTGTCTCTGTGTCGACGCGATGTACGCGCAGCCAGTTGGAACGGCAACCGATAAAAGCAGCTTGAACTAACGGGAAGTCCTTGTAGACCTGTTAGCCATCAGCACGCTGACCCTCCACGAGTTCGAGGTCCTCGGACTCCGCCCACTCGCGCAAAGCGGCTTCACAGGCCTCTTGTTCGTAAGAGTACCAGGCCTCCAGCAGTCCACGGCGCTCCAAGAGGTCCTTGTACCGAGCATAGGCACCGCGCTTGGAGAAGTAGCCTCGGACTTGTTCGTACGTGTCGGGAGCGTTGGCCTCGATGAAGCGAAAGACCAGCCGTTGCCCGAGGTCCAGGTCATGCTTGTGCGGTACGCACACGTACAGGATTCCGTCCTCCACATCCTCGGGAAGTTCCTCGTCGAGACCGGCGGCTTCCGTGTCCCAGAAGATCCGGCCGGTTTCGCGGCTCACATACGCCGCATTCTCGAATGGGCCCGCCGCACTCACCCATTCAAAGGCATCGAGGAGTTCGGACAGATACACGTTCGCGCGCATGGCTGACCTGAGGGCTAGACAAGATGGCTTGAATTCTTGAGGCGGCTCGCCTCCAGGACTACCGTGGATTGCGCACCGAAGGTGTGCCGAGCCACAAGGCGGTCCGACAAGGCGGCCGCATGTTTGTCAAGGAGACGAGCCATGGGCAAATCTACCACCCTGTACGTCGGCCTGGATGTCCATAAGGAAAGCATCGACATTGGTGTGTGCGACGCCGCCCGCGCGGCCGAAGTGCGCCACCTCGCGACGGTGGCTGGTGGCTGCGAGGGGGTGACGAAAGCGCTGCGTCGGCAGATCAGCGTCGGGCGCCAACTGCACATCGTGTACGAAGCCGGTCCGTGCGGGTTCGTGCTGGCGCGTCACTTCGCCGCGCTTGGCTGGCAGTGCGACGTGGTTGCACCGTCTTCGATCCCGCATGCCGCCGGCGAGCGCGTGAAGACCGATAGGCGCGACGCCATGAAGCTCGCTCGGCTGGCGCGATCGGGCGACCTCACGGCGGTGCGCGTGCCTGATTCGGCCGACGAGGCGGTGCGCGACGTGGTTCGCGCGCGCGAGGACGCCGTGCGCGAGCAGCGCAACGCCCGCCACCGCCTGAAGGCGCTGCTGCTGCGCAATGGGATCGCCTACGGCGGCCGCAGTTCCTGGACCGCGGCGCACCTGCGCTGGCTCTCGCGCGTGAAGATGCCCGAGCCGCCGCAACAACTGGCCTTCCAGGAATACCTTCATGCCATCAGCGAGGCCGGCGCGCGCATCCAGCGGCTGGAGCAGGCACTGCGCGATCTGCTGGTGCACTGGGAGCTCGCCGCGGTGGTGCAGGCGCTGCAGGCACTGCGCGGCGTCCAGCTGATTGCCGCGATCACCCTCACCGCGGAGATCCAGGACTTCTGGCGCTTTCCCAGCCCGCGCCAGCTCATGGCCTATCTCGGACTGGTGCCCGGCGAGCACTCCAGCGGCCCCAAGCGACGACTCGGTGCGATCACCAAGGCGGGCAACTCGCCGGCGCGCCGCATCCTGGTGGAGGCCGCACACCAGTATCGTTTCCCAGCGCGCGTCAGCCCCGTGATCGCTCGGCGCCAGGCGGACCTGCCCAAGCCGCTCACCGACATCGCATGGAAGGCACAGGCGCGCCTGTGCGCGCGCTATCGTCGCCTGGCAGCCAGGAAGCTGCCCACCAACAAGGTGGTCGTGGCGATCGCGCGCGAACTCGCCGGCTTCGTCTGGGCCATCGCCCGAGAAGTGACGGTGCCCGCGCCGCAACGTCGTTGAGCGCTTGAGCGCCGAATCTGTTCAGCAAGAAGCAAAAGGAGGTCTGCCACCCCGCCTACACCTTCCAGCCCGCAGCGAGAACGCGATGCAGTCACGGACATTCAGGGGAATCCTCGGCGACGTTATTGGCGAGCCCTCGTGGCGATCGCAGACCCTAGAGCGCAGGAAGCCCCGCGACGAACACATGAACTGTCGGTAACCAACCCACGCATATCAGCATGGTCAACCGTCGCAATCGCATCCGGCTCCGTCGCGTTCTCTCTGCGGCAGTTGTCGATCAATGCAATCCGCGGTTCGCGGAGGGACATGCTTCGCCTCTTGACAGAATTAAGCCATATCAACGTCGGAGTTGCCCGGCGACCGGCGGACAGTAGGCGGGCAATGCCCGCCGATAGGACGTCCGTGTCGATCGACCTGTTCGACATCACGGCTCAGAGCGTCGGGCCGCGGCCGCGACTCGCATGCCAGAAGGCAAGGACAATGAGCTCCTCGCCGGTGACGCGATAGTAGACGTGGTACCTGGTGCGCGCGAGATAGAGCCGCCGCACATCGGAGTAGTGGCGCGAACTACAGCGAGCGCCGATGCCGGGCTGCTGCGCGAGAACTTCAAGGGCTTCCGCAAGATCCAGGCGAATCGCGTCTGGGGCCGCAGGGCGGTTATCCGCCCACCACAGAGCGGCTCGTTCGATTTGCCCTAGCGCTCGGGGTGTGATCCCAACCGCGAGCACAGTCGACTCAGGAGATACGGCGAAGCCGCTCGAAGAGCACCGCGGCGGAAACGATCTCGCCACGGTCAGCCTCAGCGATCGAAGCCGCCAGTTCCGCCTCGAGTTCCGGCGGTAGCTCGAATGTCTCATCTGTGTCGCGGGCAAGCACAGTGACGACCGTACCCTCGGGCAGGGTCGCGCCCTCAAGGACGATCTTTCCGTCGATCACGGTGCCAGTAGCGAGCTGCATGATTAGATGCTACACCGGGATCGCCGCGGCGTAAAACCGTGACGTCGAACGTAATGTGAACGTCACCACCCGCCC
>JBJMUK010000143.1:0-16721 GCA_045811225.1 Sphingomicrobium sp.
GATCCGCCCAAGTTGAAGCAGCGCGAACAATCCGATCAGCAACCAATTGACGGTTCGGCCCGGTGCAAGCCACCAGAGGCTCGCCAGCCAGCCGGTGTGGACAGCGACAATCAGTGGATAATGCTCGGGCGCATATTCGCGGGCGCCCATCGCAAGCAGCCGGGCGGTATTTGCCCTTGCGATCATCAGTTCGCTGAGGCGCTGGAGGGTGACGAAGGCAAGGATCGCGATGGTCGGCCACATTTTCAGGCTTGCTCCAACGTCAGTCCCGAACAGGTAAAGCCGGGCCCGAAAGCCGTCATCAGCACTCGTCCCGGAAGCCCCCGTCGAAGAAGGCGTTCAAGCACGAACAGCACCGTTGGCGCGCTCATGTTTCCGAACTGGCGCAGGACATCCCGCTCCAGGTCCAGCTCGCCTTCCGGAAGGCCAAGGGCGGTCTCGATCGCGGTAATGACCTTCACGCCGCCCGGATGACAGCAAAGCCGTGCGATATCGCTCCATTCGATCTCGAGCTGCGCCAGCATGGTCAGGATCGCAGGCTTGAGATTCTCTTCGATGAAGGGCGGAATCGCGCGGTCGAACAGGACTGCAAGGCCGGGATCTTCGACGTCCCATCCCATGATGCGCAACGTGTCGGGCCAAAGCTGCTCGGCGGCGCCGGTGATGCGGCCGATCGGTGCCCCCTTGCCAACGACTGCCGCGGCCGCCCCGTCGCCGAATAAAGCGGTCGCGACCACTGCCGCTGGATCGTCACTGTCCAGGCGGATCGAGATGGAACAGGTCTCGACCGTCACGAACAGCCAGCGGCTTCCCGGTTCTGCACCCGCGAGCCTAGCGGCAGTTGCCAGCCCACTCACGCCACCGGCACAACCAAGGCCGAATATAGGCACACGCCTGACGTCGTTGCGAAGGCCAAGGCGGCCTGCGACGCGCGCCTCCAGGCTCGGGGTCGCGATCCCGGTGGTGGACACGGTGACGACGCCGTCGATCTCGGCCGGTTTCAGCCCTGCGCGCATGATCGCGTCGGAGGCGGCAGCGATGAAAAGCTCTTCCGCAGAGCTCAGATAGACGGCGTTGCGGTCGGCCCAACCGTGCGCAGCTTCGTACCACTCGGGCGGTGCAACGAGGTGCCGCGTTTCGATTCCGGCATTCTCAAAAACGCCGGCTAGCCGGTCGAACAATGCCGGCCTTCCACCGAATGCCATCCGCGCGAGTGATTGCGCTTCTGCCTGCTTCACGACATTGGGCGGTACCGCCGTCGCAAGCGAGAGTAGATTGGATGGTTGCAATGCAGATCCGATCGAGGTTTCGAGACGCTAACCCTGGGAGTAGACTGATGCGTACCCGCTTATTGCACGTGGTGGCACTTGCCGCATTAACCGCTTGTGGCACGGCACCGTCCAGCGTCGCCGAGGCGTCCAATTCAACTCAGTCGGGACCTGCATCGAACGTCCGCCCCTTCAAGGTGACGCCGGTAGCGGAGTTCGGCTCCCCCTGGGCCATGGACTTTCTACCGGGAAGCGGCGTTCCGAAAACAAACCTCGCGCTGCTGACCGAGCGGGAAGGGAAGCTCTGGCTGGTCGACGTGGGCACCGGCAAGAAGCAGGAAGTCAGCGGCGTTCCGCAGGTGAAAGTCGCGGGTCAGGGCGGGCTTGGCGACGTGGTCGTGCATCCCGATTTTGCCGGCAACCAGCGGGTTTACCTAAGCTTTGTCGAGCCTGGACCAGACGGCACGAGCGGTGCCGCTGTAGGCTACGGCCGCCTGCTGTTCACTAGTGCTGCCACCCCCGGCGCCCCCGCCGGCGTATCGCTGCAGGACTTCAAGGTGATCTGGCGTCAGACCAAGATCGACAGCGACGGTCACTTCAGCCACCGCATCGTCTTCGCTCCGGACGGGACCATGTTCGTGACCTCGGGCGAGCGCATGAAGGGCGATCCCGCGCAGGACATGGGCAATAACCTGGGCAAGGTGCTGCACCTGACCGCTGAGGGCGCACCTGCACCCGGCAACCCCTGGGCTTCGAAAGGCGGGGTGGCCGGGACCTTCTGGACCATTGGGCACCGCAACCTGCTTGGACTCGCTTTCGCCCCGGACGGACGATTGTGGGAAACCGAAATGGGGCCGATGGGCGGTGACGAAGTGAATCTGATCCAACCGGGCAAGAACTACGGCTGGCCGCGCGTGTCCTACGGTAGCAATTACGACGGCAGCGGGATTCCCGATGACCACAAGGGCAAGGGCTTTGAGGAGCCGAAGCTATGGTGGAACCCGTCCATCTCTCCCGGCGGGCTGCTGATCTACACGGGCGGCCTGTTTAAGGCGTGGAAGGGCGACGCCCTGATCCCGGCATTGTCAGGACAGGCGTTGATCAGGGTCGATATCAATGGCGACCAGGCGCGCAAGGCCGACCAGTGGGACATGGACAACCGGATCCGCGCAGTCGATCAGGGCCCCGGCGGGGAAGTCTACCTGTTGGAAGATGGCGGCCGCTTGCTGCGGCTTGATCCGGCGACTTAAGAGCGCCGGTAGCGCAGATAGTAGGGGCGGCGGCCCTCGCGGCGTGACTTGGCGCCGTAGCGGGTCTCGATCCAGCCTCCCGGCGGATCGAGAAAATCGGCGGGCTTCTCTGCAAGCCACTCGAACGTCTCGGTCCAGCGCTCCATCACCATCAAGGTCCATTCGAGATAGATCGGATGGTCGGTCGCGATACGGAATTCGCCGCCCGGCTTCAGCTTGCTCGCGATCAGCTTCAACGGGCCGTCATTGACCATCCGGCGCTTGGAGTGGCGCGCCTTCGGCCAAGGATCGGGGTGCAGCAGGTACACAAAGCTGAGCGCACCGTCGGGAATGCGTCGCAGTACAGCCAAGGCGTCGTTGTTCCACAGCCGGACATTGGCCAGATGCTTGTCCCGCACATGGACCAGCGCGGTGGCAACGCCATTGAGGAACGGCTCGGCCCCGATGAAGCCATGATCGGGCAGCAGGTCCGCGCGATAGGCGAGATGCTCGCCCGACCCGAACCCGATTTCGAAGTGCAGCGGGCGCGCCTCACCGAACAATCGCTCGGCAGTGACTTCGCCTTCCGCAGGGACCGCGATCTGCGGAAGCAATTTGTCGACCAGTTCCTGCTGGCCCTGCCGCAGCTTGTGTCCCGTGGACCGGCCGTAGAGCCGGTTCAGGGTCGTCGGGTCGCCCGGCTTGTGGGCGGTCATTGATCAGGCTGCCAGCGCGGCCTTCAGGTCTTCGGCGAGGTCTGTTTCTTCCCAAGGGAACAGGCCGCCTTCTGCCTTGCGCCCGAAGTGGCCGTAGGCGGCCGTCTTCGCATAGATCGGCTTGTTCAGGCCGAGATGGGTGCGGATGCCGCGGGGGGTGAGGCCGCCGAGCTTCTCGATGCGTCCAATCGCAGCCTCAATGGCATCGTCACCGACGGTACCGGTGCCATGCGTGTCGACGTAAAGCGACAGGGGCTCGGGTACGCCAATGGCGTAGGCGAGCTGGATTGTGCAGCGCTTCGCGAGACCGGCGGCCACGACGTTCTTGGCGAGATAGCGTGCTGCATAAGCGGCCGAGCGGTCCACCTTAGTCGGATCCTTGCCGGAAAACGCGCCGCCGCCATGCGGGGCCGCGCCACCATATGTGTCGACGATGATCTTGCGGCCGGTTAGACCGGCGTCGCCGTCAGGGCCGCCGATCTCGAAGCTGCCGGTCGGATTGATGTGATAGACCGTGCCGTCGCCGAGCAGCTCGGCGGGCAGGACGTTCGCAACGACCTTCTTCACATAAGCGTGGAGTTCGGCCTCCTGCTCGCCCTGATCATAGCCTTTGGCATGCTGGGTCGAGACGACGATCGCGGTCGCCGCAGTCGGCTTTCCGTTCTCAAAACGAAGCGTGACTTGGCTCTTGGCGTCCGGTTCCAGGAACGGGGCCGCACCGGAGTGACGGTCGGCGGCCATCTGCTCGAGGATCTTGTGGCTATAGTAGAGGGTCGCCGGCATTAGGTCGGGAGTCTCGTCGCAGGCGAAACCGAACATGATGCCTTGGTCGCCGGCGCCTTCATCCTTGTTCCCGGCGGCATCGACACCCTGGGCAATGTGCGCCGACTGCGGGTGCAGATTGTTGGAGAAATCCAGGCTCTCCCAGTGGAAGCCTTCCTGCTCGTAACCGATGCGGCGGACTGTCTCTCGGACTGCCTGCTCGATCTCCTGCGGAACGCCAGGCGCCCAATTGCCCTCTTCGTCCATGATGCCACGGCCGCGGATTTCACCGGCGAGGATCACTTTCTGCGTAGTCGTCAGCGTTTCGCAGGCAACACGCGCCTCGGGATCCTTGGACAGGAACAGGTCGACGATGGCGTCGCTGATCTGGTCGGCGACCTTGTCAGGATGGCCTTCGGAAACGGATTCGGAGGTGAAGAGATAGGAACTGCGCATCGACCTGTGGGTCCTCGAGAGAAAGGGCCGTGAAACACGGACTTAACGATATAAGGAAATCCTTATGTCGCCGAATAGCGCCGCCGGTTGCCGACCGCAATGGCCGCGATGATCAGCAGGAAGCCGAGCAGCAGCGGGATCAGGTTACCGAACCGTCCGAACAGCGGAACCGTCAGACTTGCACCCGGGAGATTGCCGTCGATCACCCCGGCAGTCCGCCACGGCAGTGAGTGCAGAACCTTCCCGCTCGCATCTACGATCGCGCTTATTCCGGTGGGGGTGGAGCGGATGACCGGCACACCTTCTTCGGCGGCGCGGAGGCGGGCCTGGGCCAGGTGCTGTGGTGGTCCCCAACTGCCGAACCACGCGTCGTTTGATGGATTGAAGATGAAGTCGGGACGGTTCTGCCGGTCCACGACTTCCCCGGAGAAGATGATCTCGTAGCAAAGCTGGAACCCGACCTTGCCCCAGCCGGGCAAGTGGATCGTCCGTGGTCCGGGCCCCGCCGTAAAATCGACATCGCCGGGGGCAAGGCGCGACAGTCCGATCGCCGAAAGGACCGGACGCATCGGCAGATATTCGCCATATGGCACCAGGTGCGCCTTGTCGTAGCGGCCCACAAGCTGGCCACCGCTGCCCAAGACGAAGACGCTGTTTGCCGCACCGGTGACCGATCGGCCATCTGCGGAGTTCAACGCAATTCCCCCGGTGAGGAGATATTCGTTGGGTGCGATCAAGGCGGCAGCACGGGTGCGCTCATATTGTGCGAAGGCCTGATGCTCGTCGCTCCGCGCATCCTCCAGCGGTTCGGTCACCGCCGCTTCCGGCCAGAATAAGAGCCGCGGCCGATCTCCGCCGGAATGCGCTGACAAAGCCGTCAGCCGACGGGCAGCTTCCTCCGCGAAGCCCGGCCGCCATTTGTCTTCCTGGCCGATGTTCGGCTGCACGATGCGGACGGCGGTTGACCACGGCTCCGGCGCTCGTGGATCAGGAGGCGGGTTGCCGGTGGTGGACGGGGGCGGGGCAGGGGGGAGCGGCGGCGGCCCCGCCTGCTGAACATCGAAGGTGCGCAGGCAGCAGGGTCCCGGCAGTTGCGGGCCTGGCAAGGTGAGCAAAAGGCCGAACAGTGCGCAGACGCTGGCGAAGCCCACCCAGCTCCGCCGCGACAACAGCCACAGCCCGCCACCCGCAAGCGCAGTCAGCAGCGATAGGCCATAGGTGCCGATGTAGGCGGACGTGGCGAGCCACGGCGTGTCGGCCAAGGTCGCGCCGATCGGATTCCATGCGAAACCCGTGAAGATCGTGGCCCGCAGCCATTCGGTGATCGCCCAACCTCCAGCCAATGCAAGAACGAGCCCGATGGGCCGCTGCTTGCCGAAGCGCCAGGCCAACCCCGCGGCAAGCGCAGGATATATCGCGAGATAGAGCGACAGCAGGATCACCGCGAGATAGCCCAGCCAGTGCGGCATCTTGTCCTGGAAGGTGAAGGCGAACTGGATCCAGTTCAGGCCGACGCAGAAATTTCCGAGTCCGAAGGCATAGCCGACGAGCAGGCTGCGCTTCAGGGAAGGTGCGCGGTCGATCAGCTCGCAAAGCACCGCAATCGCGAGCGGCATCAGTGGCCAAAGCGCGACGGGTTCGAAGGCGAAGGCCGATGCGGCGCCGGTCACCAGCGCGAGAAGCACGGAATAGCGAGGCACTTAGTCTGCCTCATCCTCCGGAGCGTAGAGGCGGATGCGAATGATTCGACGGGCGTCCGCATCGACGCACTCGAAGCGCCAGCCTGACGGATGGCGCACGCTTTCACCGGGCGGCAGGATACGGCCCGCGAGCAGGAACACGAGGCCGCCGAGCGTGTCGACTTCATCGTCCTCGGCGGCAAGCCGGGCGTCCACAACCTGGGTCAGCTCGTCCAGCTCAAGCCTTGCGTCAGCCTCCCAGATGCCATCTTCGAGAGCCGTCAGCATCCCGGCTTCATGTTCGTCATGCTCGTCCTCGATTTCGCCGACGATCTCCTCGACGACGTCCTCGATGGTGACGAGTCCCTCGGTGCCACCAAACTCGTCGACCACGATCGCTAGGTGGATGCGCTCAGCACGCATTCGGGCGAGGAGGTCGATAACGCCCATGCTTTCCGGCACGAACAGGGGATTGCGCAGCAGCGCGGTGATCGACCGGTCGCGGCTCTTGTCCACTTCCGCCATGAAGACGTCCTTGATGTGGATCATGCCGATCACTTCATCCAGGCTGTCGCCATAGACCGGCAGGCGGCTGTGACCGGCATCCGCAAATGCCCGGACCAGCTCGTCGAAGCTGACAGTCGACGCCACCGACATGATGTCGCCGCGTGTGACGCAAATATCGCCCGCCGTGCGGTCGCCGATATGCAGCAGGTTCCGCAGCATCAGGCGCTCGTGGGGGCTCAGATCGCCGCTGACCGGACGCGACCCTTCGGCCTCGTCGATCACTTCCTCCAGCTGATCGCGAAGGGTGGTCTCGCCGTCGTCGCCAAAGATCAGGTGGCGCATTCCCCGCCATAAGCGGGAGCCGCCGTCTTCCTCGTTACGCGTGGCCATCAGCGGGCCTCCGCATAGGGATCGGCGATGCCGAGGCGCGACAAGGCGCGCACTTCCCGCGCCTCCATATCGGCAGCTTCGGCGTCGTCATGATGGTCGTAGCCAAGCAGGTGCAAGGTGCCGTGGACAAGGAGATGGGAGGCATGAGCCTCGACCGACAATTGCTTGTCATGCGCCTCGGCAAGGCAAACGCCCCGGGCAAGGACGATGTCGCCAAGCATCAGTTCCGGACCGTCCCCGTCAACACCCTCAAGCTCGTCCGGTTCAGCAAGCGGGAAGGAGAGAACATTCGTTGGCGAGTCTTTGCCGCGCCACTGCGCGTTGAGCGCACGAACTTCCTCGTCGCTGGTCAGGCGGACGGACAGTTCGACGGGGCGGTGCGTGCTCGCCAGTGCAGGGAAGCGGCTTTCAGCAATTGCGGACTCGGCGGCGGCGCGCACGAGCGCGTCCCAGCCGGTGCTACTGTCCCATTCCCCGTCAGCTTCGATATCGATGTCCAGCATCATCGCCCGGGTCCCTCATAGGCTTCGACGATCCGCCCAACCAGCGGGTGGCGGACAACGTCGGCGGCGCCAAAGCGGATCATCGAGATCTTGTTGATGCCTTCCAGCTTCTCGACGGCATCGTTCAGTCCGGATTCGACGCCGCGCGGAAGGTCCGTCTGGTTGGGGTCGCCGCAAACGACCATCCGTGCGCGCATCCCGAAGCGGGTGAGGAACATCTTCATCTGCTGCGGGGTCGTGTTCTGCGCCTCGTCCAGAATGATGAAGGCGTCGTTCAGGGTGCGCCCGCGCATGAAGGCGATGGGAGCAATCTCGATTTCTCCAGAGGCGATCCGCCGCTCGACCTGTTCCGTCGGGAGCATGTCGTACAGGGCATCGTAGAGGGGCCGGAGATAGGGATCGACCTTCTCTTTCATGTCGCCCGGAAGGAATCCCAGCCGCTCACCCGCTTCAACCGCGGGGCGGGACAGGATCAGCCGGTCGACGCTTCCGGATATCAGCTGCGACACTGCCTGCGCGACCGCGAGATAGGTCTTGCCGGTCCCGGCGGGCCCGAGCGCGAAGATCAGGTCCTCACGGCCGAGGGCCTCCATGTAAGCGGTCTGGACCGTCGAGCGCGGGACGATGGTCTTCTTGCGCGTCCGGATCATGACCTTCGGCGGCGAGGCGACTTCCTCTGCAAGGATGCCATCAAGGTTTGGCTGCGCAGCCATGCCGAGCACCGCTTCCACAGCTCCCGCATCAACGTCAGGGCCCTGGTCGAGGCGATTGTAGAGACCGATCAGCACGTCCCGGGCGCGGGCGGCGGCATCGGCTTCACCGTCGATCTGCACCCGATTGCCACGGGCGGAGATATGGACACCCAGGCGACTCTCGATCGTGACCAGGTGCCGGTCATAATCTCCGAACAAAGGACCAAGCAGGTAGGGCTGGTCGAATTCGAGCTCGAGCCGCGCGCGGTCGGCGGCAGGCGCTTCGCGGCGGGCCATCAGGCGGCAACCTGCGCGCGCGCGGCGCCGGCCATGCTGTTGGGACCGGCCTGGACCAGGGTAACGTCGACGATGGCGCCGATCGCGGCGTCGGTTTCGACGTGCACCGATTGAAGCCAGGGCGAACGCCCGATCATCTGGCCGGGAAGCCGGCCTTTCCGTTCCAGCAGCACTTGGGTGTCCCGTCCGATGGTGGCACGGTTGAAGGCGAGCTGATGCACGGCGACGCGGTCCTGAAGACGCTTGAGGCGGTCTTCCATCACTTCCCTGGGAATGAACTGGTCCTCCATGGTTGCCGCGGGTGTCCCGGGGCGGGGGCTGTACTTGAACGAATAAGCGGCAGCGTAGCGCACTTGGTCAATGAGCTTCAGCGTCTCTTCGAATTCTTCTTCGGTTTCGCCAGGAAAGCCGACAATGAAGTCGCCGGACAGGGCGATGTCCGGCCGCGCCGCGCGGACCTTTTCCAGGGTGCGCAGGTAGCTTTCGGCCGAATGGCTGCGATTCATGGCCTTGAGGATGCGGTCGCTGCCGGACTGCACCGGCAGGTGCAGGTAAGGCATCAGCTTATCGACTTCGCCATGAGCGGCGATCAGCGTATCCGTCATGTCGGCCGGGTGGCTGGTCGTATAGCGGATGCGCTGTATCCCATCGATGCGCGCCAACGCACGGATGAGCGTATCGAGCCCTGCCGAGCGGCTGGCCTCGTCCTCGCCCGTCCAGGCATTCACGTTCTGGCCAAGCAGCACGATCTCGCTTGCGCCCGCTTCTGCAAGCGAGTTCGCCTCGACGATGATGTCCTTCCACGGGCGAGAGATCTCGGCACCACGGGTGTAGGGAACCACGCAGTAAGTGCAGAATTTGTCGCACCCTTCCTGAACGGTCAGGAATGCGCTCGGTGTTGCCCGGCGGCGCTGGGGAAGCACGTCAAACTTCGAGATTGCGGGCATGTCCGTGTCGACGGGCCGACCGCCTTGGGCCGCTTCCATCACCATTTCCGGCAAGCGGTGATAGGCCTGCGGTCCGACCACGATGTCGATCAGCTTGGACCGGCGCTTCGCCTCCGCCCCCTCCGCCTGTGCCACGCACCCGGCGAGTGCGATCAGGGGCTTCGACCCATCCTCGCGCCGCAGCCGGCCAATGCTCGAATAAGCCTTGTCGGCCGCCTTTTCGCGAATGTGACAGGTATTGAGGACGACCAGGTCGGCGTCGGCATTGTCGTCAACGGCAGCGAGACCTTGTTGCCCGAGCAACTCGGCCATGCGCTCGCCATCGTAGACGTTCATCTGGCAGCCGAAGCTTTCGATTTTGAAGGTGCGGGGAGTCATTACCGGGCGCTATAGGCGATGGGGGTTTGAACTTGAAGCGTGCAGGGACGCAGCAATCCGCTCCCGCGCAAGATGGGCCAGAACCTTGCGATCGTTTGCGCTTGGAAGATGCTCAAGCAGGCGAACGGTCACGTGGAAACGCCCCTTACGCCCAAGTACCCGCAGGATGTTATGGAGCGCCGGTTCGTGGAACCAGGCGATCTCACGGTGCAACGGTCCGTAATCAATCGCCACTGGCTGAACCCAGGCTCCCTCGGGCAGCGGCGCTACGGCGCCAAGCAGGGCGGAGCGAAAGGGCAGCAGATGGTCTCCCGGTCCGGTCGTGCCTTCGGGGAATAGCGCGACCGGCTGTCGGCGGGCGAGGGCCGCACGGATCGTGTCGACCTGGCTCCCGACCGCCTTCCGGGCTGCGCGATCGACGTAGATCGTGCGATTCTGGTCTGCCAGCCAATGTATGAGCGGATGGCCAAGGCGGTCCTTCGACACGAATGCGCAGCCGGTCGCGCTGCTCAGCACCAATATGTCCATCCAACTCACGTGATTGCTGAGCAGGAGCGAGTGGGGCTTGGGCTTGGGTCCGACGACTCGGACGTCTGCACCAGCAATCCGGGCAGCTGAACGCAGAAATCGATAGGGCCATGGCGAACGGCCACGAAGCCACTGCGAAATGAGGTGCGGTACGACGTAGGCGAGCAACAACAGTCCCAGACGCGTCACTCTCCAGGCCACGCGGCGGCGCGACCAGGGACGCCTAACGACTGCGGTCGAGGGCGACGCCGTAAAGCTCCATCCGATGGTCGACGAGCCGGAAACCGAGCTTTTCGGCGATGCGGCGCTGCAAAGCTTCGAGTTCTTCGTCCACGAACTCAATTACCGCGCCGGTTTCGACGTCGATCAGGTGGTCGTGGTGGGCATCCGATGCAGCCTCGTACCGCGAACGTCCGTCTCCGAACTCATGACGTTCAAGAATGCCTGCCTCTTCGAAAAGCCGAACGGTGCGATAGACGGTCGCGATTGAAATTCGCGGATCGACGGCTGAGGCGCGCTCATGCAGCGTTTCCACGTCCGGATGATCTTCGGCTTCCGACAGGATGCGCGCAATCGTCCGCCGCTGCTCGGTAATGCGCAGGCCCTTGTCGGCGCAGAGGGCTTCTATGTCGATCGTGCGCTGCATGTTCGCCTTGTTAGGCAGATTGGGACCCAAGGGTCAAAGGGGACGATCAAGCGTCCCCCTTTTGGACATTCCGCTCAGCCGCGTCCGCCCTTCGTGCGCCGCCGCTTTGTGCCCAGTCCGATGGACTTGGCAAGCGTACGGCGCTGCTCCGCATAATTTGGAGCGACCATCGGATAGTCCGCAGAGAGGCCCCACTTCTGCCGGTACTGGTCCGGAGTCATCTGATAATGGGTCATTAGATGCCGCTTCAGCATCTTCAGTTTTTTGCCGTCTTCGAGGCAGACAATGTAGTCCGGCTTAATGGAGGACCGGATCGGAACCTTGGGTTCCGGCTTCACTTCCGGCGCCTTTGTTGTTCCGGAAATACCGCTAAGTGCTGAATGCACATTCTGGATCAGGTTCGGCAAGTCATTGACAGCAACGCTATTATTACTGACGTGGGCTGCAACAATGTCGGCAGTCAGCGTCAACAAGGTGTCTTCGGCATCGCTAAAGTCTGTCATTGATTTTGTCCTAGGGTCGAGCAGAGTTAATTGAGACTTCGGCAATCTCAACTACAGTTTCCGTATGCCTGTGCTGAGCCAATAGCAACGGGGATTGCCCTTAGTTGCGGGCTAGGCCGGTCGCGCCAATGTCAGTGCGTCGAAGGTTTCGCCGTGGGCGCCTGAGTAATAACCCGCCCTTCGGCCAGCAATTGCGAAGCCCGCGTTTCGATACAGAGCAATCGCCGGATTATTTTCCCGCACCTCCAGGTGAAGCCGGGACGCCCCGTGACCGGATGCATCGGCGATGAAGCGGTCCAACAGCTTCGTCCCGATCCCTTGCCGTCCAACTGCGGGATCCACGGCAAGAAGGAGCAGTTCCGCTTCGTCTGCCACCGTTCGATACAGTGCGAAGCCGACCAGCTGTCGGGCGTCCTCCGTTGCGATGATCAGCTCAACCCCCGTCATGGGCAGGATCCCGGCGCATTGGGAGTAGGTCCACGCCTCTCCGAAGCTAGGGTGGAAGGCCTTGTTCATGACCTGCATGACCGCCTGCAGATCGCCGCTCGTCCCGCTGTGCAGGGAGAGCAGATGATGATGCGATTGCGTCTGCGTCATGCCGCCTGCCTCGGCTTGGCATCCGGTGCACGCGCGTAAACGGGTTTCGGCGGAAGGTGGCGCTGGATTTCCGGAAGCAGCATCGCGTCCGCAGCAGATGGGTGGCGATCCTCGGCCTCGCCCCAGCCGCGCTCCTGCACGAGCCGAGCAGCGCCCGATCCCACGACCAGTGGTGCAGTGATTGCCCTCGCTGCCTCGGCCGGGGTCAGGTTGAGCATCGTCGCTGCGGTGCCCGCCGCGTCGAACTGTTGGACAAACAGCTCTCCGTGCCCGCCCGCAACTGCCGCTGCCACTGGTCCTGAAATGCCGGCTGCCAGAAGCGCTAGTGACGACATGCCCTGAAGCTCGACGCCCCAGCCGATCGCCATCCCATGCGCCGCCGAGATGCCGACTCGGATACCGGTGAAGCTGCCGGGGCCGACGCCGACCAGCAACTGGTCAGGCCGCGCACCGTCGAGCAGTTCGGCGATCATCGGGACCAGCCGTTCGCTGTGGCCTCGTCCGATCAGCTCGTCGCGACTGCCGACGCACTCGCCCTTCTCATCGAAGAGCGCGGCGCTGCACGAAGCGCTGGACGTGTCGATCGCAAGGATCATCGGAGCTTTCCGTCTTCCTTCGCCGGATTGGGCCACAGGAGCGGCACCGGAGCAAGAGAATAACGTTAGACGGCTTCCACCGACTCCACTTCAGGGACGTAGTGGCGGATCAGGCTCTCGATGCCGTTCTTGAGGGTCACCGTCGACGATGGGCAGCCCGAACAGGCGCCCTGCATCGCCAGATAGAGGTGCCCCTCCTTGTAGCCGCGGTAGATGATGTCCCCGCCATCCTGCGCAACCGCGGGCCGCACCCGGGTTTCGATCAGCTCCCTGATCTGGGCAATGATGTCGGCATCCGCGGGATCTTCCTCGAAGTCCGTATCGTCGGCGACAACGATGCCCCCGGCAGTGCCCGCCAGGAACAGCGGCGCACCGCTGACGAAATGGTCGAGCAGGATACCGATGATCTCCGGCTCTGCAGAGTTCCATTCCACCGTCGGCGCGACGGTTACGGAGATGAAGTCATGGCCGAAGAAAACGCCTTCGATCATGCCTGTCGCGAACAGCGCCGCCGCAAGCGGCGAGGCATCGGCGCTCTCCGGGTCCGGGAAGTCGCGGCTGCCGGCTTCCATGACGATTTGTCCCGGAAGGAACTTGCGCGTGGATGGGTTGGGCGTCTGTTCGGTGTGAATGAGCATGCGGGCCATGTGGTCCCGCGTCGTCTGGCGATCAACCCCCGAAAGGCGGCGCGCCCGCCACGATCCAGCGGGTGACGGCGAGTGCGATGGCCAGGCAGATCAATGCCAGCCACCATTTTGCCGGCCGCACCGGCACTGCCTCACTATCGACGATCGCGCGGCCGGTGATCATCGGGCCCACCAGCCGCTTGCCTTTGAAAACCCGATAATATGCGATCGCCGCAACGTGGAGCAGGATCAGGATCTGCAGCAAGGTGAAGCATGTCTCATGCAGTTCGCGCGCCGCTTCCGAGATGTCGAAGCTGACGAGATTGGCCAAGGGTCCCTGGTTGGTCCCGTCTTCGTCGGTGAGGATCAGCCCCAGCCCGACCTGCGCTGCAAGTACGCCCAGCAGTGCGAGCACACTCAGCCCACCGAGCGGATTGTGGCCTGCATCACGCCATGCTCCCGGGTCGCGCAGATGGGCGGCCACGGCGCGCGGACCCCGAACGAAACTGGAAAAGCGCGCAGTCGAGCCGCCGACAATGCCCCACAGCAGCCGGAACAGAAGCAGGGTGATGACCGCGTAACCCGACCACATGTGCCATTGCACATGGTCGTTTTCGGCCGACCACCAGGAAAAGGCGATCAGTCCGACCAGTCCCCAGTGAAAAAGCCGAATCGAAAGGTCCCATACGATCACCGATGGTGCGCCGCCGGCGACACCCTCGTCGATGGGATCAGTCGTTCTCTTCACGGAAGGATTCGTGGCATGCCTTGCAGGTTCCACCAAGCTTCGCATGCGCGGCCTTCATCGCGGCCACGTCATTACCTTGCGCTGCCTGCTGGAACGCGGCAGCTGCCGACTGGAAGTTCTTCATGCCATCGTCGAACTTGTCCCGCTGCTCCCAGATCGCCGCCTTCGCCATTGTCTTGCCGACGTCCGGACCAGTGCCAGCAGGGAACGAGGTGGAGACCTTGTGCGCAAGTTCGTTGATCGTTGCGGCGGAGCTGCGGACGGTGGCGAGATCGCTGGTCTCCAGACCCTTTTTCGCGGCCCGGCTTGCCTTGCCGATCTTTTCGTAATTTTCGTGGCGTTCCTTCATCAGCGCCAGGGCTTGCTCCCGCTCCAGCGGTGTAGCGCCGGATTGATCAACGGCATTTTCGACTGCGGCGGCGGCTTCGTTCCCGCTGGAATTCGCTTCCGCCAACGCCTGGTTGGAATCGGCAGCTTGGTTGCAGGCGCTGAGAAGGGCGACGGAGGCAACGGCAACGAACAGGCTCTTCATCGGGGATACTCTCCTGGTGGCTACTTCGCGGTTTGGTCTGGGTTCGTCCAGCTGTCGTCAATCATCTTGATGATCGCGGAGAAATCCTTGGTGCCGCCACCGAGGTTGACGAACCGTTCGTAAAGTTCCTCGGCCTCGCCGCCCATCGGGGTGTAAGCGCCGGAAAGCTGCGCGGCTTCCATCGCCAGCTTGAGGTCCTTCAACATCAGCCCAGCGGCGAAACCGCCTTCGTATCCGCGGTCGGCCGGTGTCTCGGGCCCAACCCCAGGAACCGGGCAGTAGGTCGTCATCGACCAGCTTTGACCCGATGCCTTGGAAGAGATGTCGAAGAAGGTCTGGAGGTCGAGGCCGAGCTTCTGTGCAAGGACGAAGGTTTCGCACGTCGCCGCCATCGTCGCGCCCAGCAGCATGTTGTTGCAGATTTTTGCCGCTTGCCCCGCGCCGGAAGCGCCGGCGTGAATGACCGCCTTGCCCATTAGATCGAGGAAAGGCTTGGCGCGTTCGAAGCCATCATCGGTTCCGCCAACCATGAACGTCAGCGTGCCACCCTCCGCAGCAGCGATCCCGCCGGATACAGGTGCGTCGACCATCGTGAATCCGGCGAACCCGGCTTCGTCCTCGACCTTGCGGGCAGTCGCGATGTCGATGGTCGAACAGTCCATCAGGATTGCGCTCTTCGGGGCCGAGGTCAGAACTGCGGTCCGATAGACTTCCGCGACATGTTTGCCGGCAGGAAGCATGGTCACGACGGCTTCGGCATCTGCGCAGGCCTCAACTGCCGAAGCAGCTTCGGTGCATCCGCGTTCGACTGCTCGCGTCAGGGCTTCCTGGCTGAGGTCAAAGGCGCGCACCTCGTGCCCCGCCTTCGCGAGGTTGGCGGCCATCCCGCCGCCCATATTGCCGAGACCAATGAATGCTACGCGGGCCATGAAGACCTAACCCTCAACGCCCGGTCCAGTTGCCGGGACGTTTCTCGACAAAGGCGCTCATGCCCTCTTTCTGGTCTTCGGTGCCGAACAGGCCGTGGAAGAGGCGCCGTTCGAAGCGCACGCCTTGGCTGAGAGGCAGTTCGAAGGCGGCGTTGACCATTTCCTTCGTCGCCAGTGCAGCGAGCGGGGCCATGCTGGCGATCTGGGTCGCGACCTTGAGTGCTTCGTCGAGTAGGTCGGCCGCTGGCACGACCTTCGCAACCAGTCCGCTGCGCTCTGCTTCCGCAGCATCCATCATCCGGCCAGTCAGGCACATCTCCATCGCCTTGGCCTTTCCGACGGCGGCCGCGAGGCGCTGTGACCCGCCCATTCCCGGTGTCACGCCGAGCTTGATCTCAGGCTGACCAAACTTGGCCGTGTCGGAAGCAATGATGAAGTCGGCCATCATTGCGACCTCGCATCCGCCGCCGAGCGCAAAGCCCGACACTGCAGCGATCCACGGCTTGCGTGTAGCGGTGACCTGCTCCCACCCGGCGAAGAAGTTTGCGGAATACATGTCCGCGAAGCCCTGGCTCTGCATTTCCTTGATGTCGGCGCCCGCAGCGAAAGCCTTTTCGGATCCGGTCAGGATCAGGCAACGCTGCGCAGGGTCCGCGTCGTAGGCGGATAAGGCATGGATGAGTTCGCGCAGCACTTTACTATTGAGCGCGTTCAGTGCCTCCGGCCGATTCAGGGTAATAATGGTGACGGCATCACGCCGTTCCAGCAGGATCGAGCTGTAGTCGGTCATTGTCCGCTCTCCGCAAATGGCTGCCATTGTTCGCCGTCCGGCAGAGGTGCGAACAGATCATCGAGCATGGAATCGCTTACTTCCTCCGGCGTCGCAGGCTGCCAGACAGGATTGTTGTCCTTGTCGATCAGCAGTGCGCGCACTCCCTCGATGAAGTCGTGGGTGCGAGCGACGCGGGAAGCGAGCGCATATTCCGCGCGCATTTCATCCTCGAAGCTCGCCCGCTCCGAACCCTCGGCGAGCAGTCGTAGCGAGACCTTGCAGGACAGGGGGCTTTTGCGGCCGAGTGTCACGCGCTCCGTCTCCGCCCAGTCGCTTCCATCGGCCTCCAGTGCGGAGGTTATTTCCTCCAGTCGATCGGACGCGAAGGTGCGGTTGATCAGCGCCAGGTTCTGCTCGATC
>JBJMUK010000144.1:0-5742 GCA_045811225.1 Sphingomicrobium sp.
TCGGTGCTTGAACCGACGCGCGCCCTGCTTCCGTCCGCGCCGATCATCTATGTCGCGGACAGTGCCGGGTATCCCTACGGCAAGCGCACGGAGGCGGAGATTGCGTCGCGGGTACCCGCGCTGCTCGGACGCCTGGTCGAGCGGTTCAGGCCACGTCTTGCCGTCATCGCCTGCAACACCGCGTCCACGATCGCGCTGGATCATGTCCGCTCCGCGCTCAACCTGCCCGTGGTCGGGACCGTGCCCGCCATCAAGCCGGCGGCGGAATTGTCCAGGACCCGGGTGATCGGCGTGCTCGGCACCGAAGCCACGGTGCGCCAGCCCTATGTCGATGACCTCGCGCAGCAGTTCGCCGCGGATTGCACCGTCATTCGCCACGGGTCCCCGGAGCTCGTTGACCTTGCCGAAGCAAAGCTCGCCGGCGAAACCGTCAGCATGGACGAGGTGCGTGTGGCGGTGCAGCCGATGTTCGATGCGCCGGGCGCGGAGCGGATGGACGTGATGGTGCTCGCCTGCACCCACTTTCCGTTGCTGAACGCCGAGCTGTCCGCCGCCTTTCCCGGCGTTGCGACGGTCGATGGCGGTCCGGGCATCGCCCGCCGCATCGCCTATCTGACGCGTGAGCAGGCGTGGCCGACCACCCCATCCTCAGATATGGCCATCTTCACCGGCGGCCCTCCGCGTGGTCCCCTGCTTGCCGCACTGGCGCGCTTCGGCCTCGACGAGGTAGTGACGCTATGAGGTCATTGCCGTTCTTCGCGCTGGAAAATCATCCTCGTCCCCGGTAAAGGCGCAGCGAGCGAGGGACAGTTGGACTACGACAGCATCTTCAAGGCGGCGATCGACCGGCTGCATGACGAGGGACGTTATCGCGTCTTCATCGACATCCTCCGCACGAAGGGCAATTACCCAAACGCTCGCTGCTTTGCCGGTCACAACGGGCCGAAGCCAATCACCGTCTGGTGCTCCAACGACTATCTCGGGATGGGGCAGCACCGCTCGGTCATCACTGCGATGGAAGAAGCGCTCCACGACGTTGGCGCCGGATCCGGCGGCACCCGCAACATTGGCGGCAACACCCATTATCACGTCGACCTGGAAGCGGAGCTTGCCTCCCTTCATGGCAAGGAAGGCGCGCTGCTCTTCACGTCCGGTTATGTGTCGAACGAAGCGGCGCTCTCAACGCTGGGCAGGCTCCTCCCCGGCTGCATCATCTTCTCCGACGAGCTAAATCACGCGTCGATGATCGCCGGAATCAAGAACAGCGGCTGTGAAAAGCGCGTGTTCCGCCACAACGATCTCGAACATCTCGAACAGTTGCTGAAGGACGAAGATCCGGAAGCGCCGAAGCTGATCGCGTTCGAAAGCGTTTACTCCATGGACGGCGACATCGCCCCGATCGCCAGCATCTGCGATCTCGCGGACCGCTATGGCGCCCTCACCTATCTCGATGAAGTGCACGCTGTCGGCATGTATGGCGAACATGGCGGCGGCATTTCGGAGCGGGACGCCGTTGCGGACCGGGTGACGATCATCGAGGGAACCCTCGGCAAGGCGTTCGGCGTGATGGGCGGCTATGTCGCTGCGGACCGCATGGTCATCGATTGCATTCGCTCCTATGCGCCCGGCTTCATCTTCACCACCAGCCTTTCGCCGGTGCTCGTCGCAGGAGCCCTCGCCAGCGTCCGCCATCTGAAGTCGTCCGCTCAGGAGCGCAATGCTCAGCAGTCCGCCGCCGCAATGCTCAAGGCCAAGTTTACGGACGCCGGGCTCCCCTTGATGGAGAGCGTAACGCACATCGTGCCATTGCTCGTTGGCTGCCCGGCCAAGGCCAAGCGCATCAGCGACATCCTGCTCGCCGAATATGGTCTCTACGTGCAGCCCATCAATTTCCCAACCGTCCCTCGCGGCACCGAACGCCTGCGCTTCACGCCGGGCCCGACGCACACTGCGGAGATGATGGACGAGCTGACTGGAGCCCTCGTCGAGATCTGGGACCGCCTGGCAATGAAGAAGGCAGCGTAAGCACGCCCACGCGACGGAGCCGAGCTTCAGCGGGCCGTAATCAGTTCGATCGTGCAGCGAAGTCCGTCCGGTTCGAACGTCAGCTGCGTTCCGCCGGCGCGTTTCAGCAGCTTCGTGCCAAAACCCATGTGGGCGGGAGCGCTGACCGGGGGCCCATCAAGCTCTTTCCAGATGATGAGATGCCGGTCGCCGGCCGCCTGAAGCTCCACGTCGACGCGCCCGCCAACGTGGCACAGCGAGCCATATTTGATCGCATTGGTCGCAAGCTCATGGACCGACAGTGCCAGTGACACCGCTCGAGAGCCATTGAGGACAGCATCAGGCCCACGGATTTCGATGCGGTTTTCCGTGTCTTCAAAGGGCGCGAGCGCGGCGCGGATGATGTTCACCGCGGTTGCCGACGGACGAGCGACGTCTTCGGTCAGAAGGCTGTTGGCGTTCGACAATGCCCGTAGCCTGCCGGCGAAGGCCTTCGCATCCGCGCTGTCCGACCCGATCGTTTGAAAGGCGATGCTCTGCACGATGGTCAGGGCATTGTTCAGCCGATGCGCCATTTCACGGGCGAAAAGTTCCGACTTGGTCCGCTCATTTTCCAGCTTCTGGATTTCGATCTCATGCCGGGATCGTTCGCTGGACCGGTACAGCCACGACGTGCTGATGATGACGGCGGCGATAATGACGAAGCCGATCAGTGGAACCCAGGCACCCCCCACAAAATCCCAGCTGTTCGGCCGGAAGAACACGTACCATGACAGCAGCCCTCCAAGGATCGCTGTCACGACCCCGCCCAAAAAGCCGGTGAAGGTGGTCACGACAGCGATGGCGATAACGACGGTGATGGTCGGCAGCTGCTGCGGCTCCAGCGGGAGCGCATAGCGGATGGCGACCGCGACTAGTGCCGCTACCACACCGATTGCGATCTGGATCGCGGCGCCGAGATCCGGCCTGCTGGCCAGCCGCCGGCGCAGGGTCAAGTGCAGCGGCGCAGGTCCGCCCTCCCCCGAACGGTCAACCATCCCCAACTCATCGCCCCCGACCCGCATTCCCGAATGACTACAGAGTTTTAGGATTCGCTCAACACAAGGGCGTAGGCCGTCAGCGCCGTTGACGCTGCGCCTTGCGCGCTTCAACCTGGTACTCGATGGAGAAACATGACCGACAGGCGTGACCGAGCGCGCGAGGCTCGCATGCTGTTCGTGCTTGCGCTTCCCTTAGATAATAGTGAACCTAAGCGCGTCAACGCAGCGCGGCGGCGGATATGGGCAGCGCTTGTCGACTCGGGTGGCGGAATCGGCGGCGGGACGCTAGACGCGGCAGCATATGAAAATCGCACTCGCTTCTGATCATGCCGGATTCGGCCTGAAGGATGAGCTCGTTGCCTGGCTGCGCGAGCAGGGACACGATGTGGCGGACCTCGGCACGAACGGGCCAGAAAGCGTGGATTATCCCTCCTTCGGCGCTCGCCTGGCCGATGCGGTTGCAGACGGTGAAGCGGAGCGCGGAATCGTGGTCTGCGGGTCGGGAATCGGCATCTCTATCGCCGTGAATCGCAATCCCGCCTGCCGTTGCGCCCGCGTCGACGATCCTTTGTCGGCCGCCCTGGCGCGGGAGCATAATGACGCAAACGTGCTTGCCCTTGGCGCGCGGCTGGTTGGACCCGATATGGCCAAGGCCTGTGTCTCGGCCTTCATCGGCACGCAATTCGCCGGCGGGCGTCACCAGCGCCGCGTCGATCAACTTTCTCAACTTCTGCAGGACAGCGACTGATGGCCTCCGCCGCAAACCTCAACGACGTTCAGCCTGACGGCTTCTTCACGCGTGACCTTGGCAGCGCCGACAGCGCCGTCGCTGATGCGATCCGCGCCGAGCTCCAGCGCGAGCAGACGCAGATCGAGCTGATCGCGTCCGAGAATATCGTCAGCCGCGCAGTGCTCGAAGCCCAGGGATCGGTCTTCACCAACAAATATGCGGAAGGCTATCCGGGCCGCCGTTACTACCAGGGCTGCGGTCCTTCCGATGCCGTCGAAACACTCGCGATCGAACGGGCGAAACAATTGTTTGGATGCGGCTTCGCCAATGTGCAGCCGCACTCCGGCGCACAGGCCAATGGCGCGGTGATGATGGCGCTGTTGCAGCCGGGCGACACGATCCTTGGGATGAGCCTTGCCGCCGGCGGCCACCTCACCCACGGCGCTCCGCCGGCCCAGTCCGGCAAGTGGTTCAAGGCCATCCAATATGGCGTTCGCCCCGACGATCATCTGGTCGACTTCGACGAAGTCGAACGCCTGGCTCGCGAGAACAAGCCCAAGCTGATCATCGCCGGCGGCTCCGCCTATCCGCGCCATCTCGATTTCGCCCGCTTCCGCGCCATCGCGGATGAGGTCGGCGCTTATCTTATGGTCGACATGGCCCACTTCGCAGGCCTGGTCGCCGCGGGCGAGCACCCCTCGCCTTTCGGACACGCCCATGTCGTCACCACCACCACCCACAAGACGCTTCGCGGCCCGCGCGGCGGCATGGTCCTGACCGATGACGAAGCGATCGCCAAGAAGATCAACTCGGCCGTCTTCCCCGGCCTTCAGGGCGGGCCGCTGATGCACGTGATCGCCGCCAAGGCTGTAGCCTTTGGCGAGGCCCTGCAGCCGGAATTCAAGACCTACGCAAGGGCGGTCATCGCCAATGCCAAGATGCTTGCCGGCCGCCTCAAGGAACGCGGCGCCGACGTCGTCGCCGGAGGCACGGATACGCATTTAGCGCTGATCGACTTGCGCCCGTTGGGGATCACTGGCCGTGATGCCGACGAAGCGCTCGAACGCGCGGGCATCACCTGCAACAAGAATGGCGTGCCGTTCGATCCATTGCCGCCGATGCAGACCAGCGGCATCCGCGTCGGCTCCCCTGCCGGAACCACCCGCGGCTTCGGTGAAGCGGAGTTCCGCGACATCGCCGACATGGTGGCGGACGTGCTCGATGGCCTGAAGGTCAACGGCGGCGAGGGCAATGCGGAGGTGGAAAGCCAGGTGAATGGCCGCGTGCGCGACCTCTGCGCCCGCTTCCCGATCTACCAGGGCTTCTAGTGCGCTGCCCCTTCTGCGCGCAGCAGGACAGCCAGGTTAAGGACAGTCGCCCAAGCGAAGACGGCGCGGCAATCCGGCGCCGACGTCAGTGCGAGGCGTGCGGGGCACGGTTCACCACCTTCGAACGGGTGCAGTTGCGCGATCTCATCGTGCTCAAGAAGAATGGCGAGCGGGAGAGCTTCGACCGCGAAAAGCTGTCGCGCTCGATCTCGATCGCCTGCCGCAAGCGCGATGTCGCGCCAGAGCGCATCGACCGGATGATCTCGAGCATCCAGCGCCAGTTGGAAACGCGCGGGGACGAAGTGACTGCCGCGCAGATCGGGGAAGCAGTGATGGACAGCCTGAAGGCCGTCGATCACGTCGCCTACATTCGCTTCGCGAGCGTTTACAAGGACTTCAGCGAGCCGGGCGACTTCGCTGAAATTGCGGGTGCAGTGGGTGATGGAAGCTAGGCCACAGCGCCCAGTGATCGTCCTCGTCCGTCCGCAGCTTGGCCAGAACATCGGCAAGGCCGCGCGGGCGATGCTCAATTTCGGCTTGACCGAAATGCGGCTGGTGGCGCCACGCGACGGCTGGCCCAACCCGGATGCAGGGCCGTCCGCCAGCGGTGCCGATGTCGTTCTTGAACGCGCCACCGTCT
>JBJMUK010000145.1:0-17858 GCA_045811225.1 Sphingomicrobium sp.
GCCAACCGTGACGACATAGGTCTCGAACAGGTCCGCAGCCATGCCGGCGCAGTCGCCGACGTTGTCACCGACGTTGTCGGCGATCACGGCCGGGTTGCGGGGGTCATCTTCCGGGATTCCGGCTTCGACCTTGCCGACGAGATCGGCGCCGACGTCAGCAGCCTTGGTGAAGATGCCGCCGCCGAGACGCGCGAAGATGGAGATCAGCGAAGCGCCGAAGGCGAGTGCGACGAGTGCTTCGACCACCAAGCGGTCGTTCGGCGCATGGCCGGCGATGCCGACGAGATAATAGAAGAAGCCCGAGATCGCGAGCAGCGCGAGGCCGGCGACGAGCATTCCGGTGATTGCGCCCGCACGGAAGGCCATGGTGAGGCCCTCCTGCAGGCCCTTGCTGGCCGCTTCCGCGGTCCGCACGTTGGCGCGGACCGAGATGTTCATGCCGACGAAGCCGGTGGCGCCCGAAAGAACGGCGCCAAGCACGAAGCCAGCCGCGGAAACCGGGCCGAGGAAAGCGAAAACGATTGCAGTCACGACGACGCCGACGATTGCGATCGTTGTGTACTGACGGCGCAGGTAGGCGGAGGCACCTTCCTGAATGGCGCCGGCGACCTCCATCATGCGCTGGTTGCCGGGCGAGGCGCGAAGCACCTGCTGGCTGGTGAGGATGCCGTAAAGCAAGGCCACGACGCCACAGGCGATCGCAATAAGAAGCAGATTCATCAGTAACTTTCCCCGTTGCGTCGCGAAGACGACTGCCGGCCCCGCTTACGCGGTCCGGCGGATCATGCCCTTTATTGGGGCAACTCGCGGCTTGCAACCGGGGGGTTGGAGCGACTTAGTGCAGCAGCAGGGCAACAGCCATGCCGGAGGCGAGGCCGCTAAGGCCGATCACCCACTGGCGGAACGAGATGGCTGCGATGTTCATGACCCAGTGACTCCGGCAGCGGAAGTATCTCTCCACCCATGGTCAGCGTCAGTTCGGCGCTGCCCGCGGTGAAAGTTCCGATGCGCGTCATGGTCGCGGCTTGAGGTAAAGAAAGCGTCAACAGGTCAAAGGCACAGGGTAGCGCCGCGAGCAAGGCGTAGTCGTCGCCGCCGGTGGCAGCGAACAGCCGCGCCCGCACATCTGCGCCGCGCGCGGCAATGAAGGCCGGGCTCAGGGGTAACGCGGAAAGGTCGATCGTGACCCCGCAACCGCTCGCCCGTGCCAGGCGCGATGCGTCCAGCAGCAGGCCGTCCGAAACGTCCATCGTCGCGTTGGCGTGGGGCGCCATGGATTGTCCGGCCGCAAGCTGCGGCACCGGCCGCCGATAGCTGTCAACCAAAGGCCCGCTGGCTGTGGGCCGCTCCCTGAGAAGGGCGAGGCCCGCCGCCGAATCTCCAAGGTTTCCGATCAGCCACAAGGCATCGCCCGCCTTCGCGCCGCTTCGCGCAGGAGTGGCCGGACCTGCACGCCCGATGGCGGTGAGTCCGAGCACTCGCGGCGCTCCGAGGGGCAGGGCAATCGTATCCCCACCGATCAGTGGCATGCCAAAGGTTCTTGCCGCGCCCTCGATTCCGTCCAGAAACTGGGCCTCCCAGTCGCTGTCACCAACCAGGGTCAGCGAGAGCAAGGCACCGAGCGGTGTTGCGCCCTTGGCAGCGAGGTCCGACAGATTCACGGCCATCAGCTTCCACCCGACGCTCTCCGCCGGATCGTCGGGAAGGTAGTGGACGCCTTCGGCAATGCTGTCGTGGGTAATGACGAGCCCATCGACCAGGGCGACATCGTCAAGCAGACCGCGGGCGGCGGGACTGCTGCTGTTCCGCCGCAGCCGATCGAGGATTTGCCGCTCGTCCATCTACTCCGCGGAAGCGGGCCGGGCGGTCTTTGCTACCGCGTCGAGCAGGCCGTTCACGAAGGCGCTCTCCTTCTTGTCGTAGAAGGCGTGAGCGACGTCGACATATTCGGAGATCACCGATCCCACCGGGACGTCCGTCCGCGCGAGCAGCTCGTAGGAACCGGCCCTCAGGATCGCCCGCATGGGTCGGTCGAGTCGTTCAAGCGACCAGCCCTCAGCAAGCCGGTCGGCAATGAGAGCGTCGATATCTCCGCGGCGGGCGGTGACGCCGGAGACGATGTCATCGAAGAAGCTGCGCTCCGCTTCGACATATTTCGCATCTTCGATGGTGGCGCCCAGGCGATGCTCATGGAACTCACGGATCAGGCGCGGTATCGGCGTGCTCTCCATCTCGTGCTGATAGAGGGCCTGCACGGCAGCGAGCCGGGCTGCTGAACGGGAACGGGATCGTGTCTTGGTCATCAGGCGCGCGCAGTAGCGCCCTGCTCGCCCGCAAGGAAGGGCCGCAGCGCCTGAGCTACAGCGTTCGGCGACTCCCAGGTCGCGAAATGCCCGGCGTCCGGCAGGCGAACAATGCGAAGATCGTCGACGATGCGCTCCAACCCTTCCAGCTGGACGGGTAGCAGCACACTGTCCCGCATCCCCCAGATGACAAGCGTGGGCACGTGGATGTTCGGAGCGAGGCCGAGGAGGGCGTCGGGCAGGGGCAGTGGAACATCCGTCGGCGGAACAATGACCTTGGCTGCCCGGTACCAGTTGGTCATCGCTTCAAGCGCGCCCGGCTGCGACCATTCGGTGAGGTACTGCTGTCGCTCTGTCTCAAGGATTCGGCTCTCGACATTGTCCGCGATGACCTTGTTGAAGAAGTCGTCGAGGTTGGCTGCGATCAGCTTGTGTGAGCTGGGCAGGCGTAGTGAACTGATGTACCGGGAAGCAGTGCGCTGGTCGCCGCTCTGGAACAGGCTCTTCTGGAAAATGAAGGGATGCGGCCCGTTGATGATCGCGAGACGTTCCACCCGTTCGGGGTGCGCCTCCGCCAGTGTCCAGGCGACCACCCCGCCGAGATCATGGCCGACCAGGTTGAAGCGCTCCAGTCCAAGACTTTCCGCCAGCGCCAGGACATCATCGACGACGACGCTGGTTCCGTAGGCCGAGACTTCTTGCGGCCGATCGGAACCGCCGAAGCCGCGCAGGTCGGGCATGATCAGCCTGAATCGGTCTTCGATCAGCGGCGCCAGTTCTCGCCACGTACGATGGGATTCAGGAAAGCCGTGAAGCAGAATGACGGGCGGAGCCTCCGTCGGTCCGGCAACGACGAGGTTCAGCTCGACTCCCGTGCGGAGCAGGATCCTGCGCGCTTCACTCACGGATAGCTGACGGTTTTCGGAACCTCCGGCAACGGAATGAACTCATCGCTGTCACCGGGGATGGTTGGGAACCGCATTGCCTTCCAATCCTCCTTCGCCTGATTGATCCTATCGCGCGAGGACGAAACGAAGTTCCAGAAAACGTGTCGGCGAGTGGAAAAGGCGCCGCCTCCCATGAGCATCACGCGCGCTTCGGAGCTGCTTGACAGGATCGCTTCGTGACCTGGGGCAAGGACGTAGAGCGCGTACGGCTCCAACGCCTGCCCGTCGATCTCGGCCGTTCCTCCGACCAGCATGACCGCTCGCTCATCGGCTTCCGCTTCGACGGGGATTCGTCCTCCGGCACCAAGCAGGATGTCGGCGTAGACGGTCGGCGAGTGACAACTCGTCCCAGCGGTCGCTCCCCACAGGGTGCCCATCAGAACCCGGGCAGACGAAACGCCGTCTGCTATAAGGGGGAGACCTCCGGAGGGTACATGTTCAAACGCCGGATCGATTTCTTCCTGCCGGTCCGGCAGCGCAAGCCAGGTTTGCATCCCATAGAAGCTCGGGCCTTCAGCTCGCCGATCTGCCGGGGAGCGCTCAGAATGCACAATGCCGGAGCCCGCCGTCATCAGGTTTATCGCACCCGGTTCGATGACCTTGCGGGTGCCAAGGGAATCGCGATGCTCGATGGCGCCGTCGAACAGATAGGTCACGGTGGCCAGATTGATGTGGGGATGAGGGCGGACATCCATGCCCATGCCTGGGTTGAGACGCGCGGGGCCGAACTCGTCGACGAAGATGAAGGGTCCAATCATGGTTCGCTCGCGCGCCGGCAGCACGCGTCGCACCTTGAAGTCGCCAAGGTCGTGGGTGACGGGTGCGATGGTCTGAATGATTGGAGAGTTCATGGGCGGCTTTCTATGCGATGCGAAGCGATGGCGTTGCTTCGGTGAACTTCCTCGAAGCGACAGGAGCCCCTCCCCCTGGCAGTCATTTCGACGAACGGCACACGGCTTAACGCAACTAGGGCTAGCGACCACATAGTAAACTGGCTATTTGTTCTGCAACGGACGGGGGCCCGTTTCTGAAATGAAACAAAAAGGGTAGTTATTTCATCTGCTTAACTGCGCTGGCGATTGCGGGCGCGGGGGGTTCCCTTCCGATTCACCATTATGCGGCGGTTGCTCAGCAACGCCGAAAGCCATGAGGTATTCATCAATGCGCAAGCTGCTTGCCGCAACCAGTCTCACGCCGTTGCTAATGCTCGTCCCGACGGCAGCGTCCGCCGAAACGGTCATCAGCACGGCAATCACGACGCCGGTCCTGACCGGAACTGCCAATGATGATCTCCGCATCAGTTCGACGGGTTCGGTCAAGCCGGCCAGCGGCGCGGCGGTGACTATCAACAGCAACGACAATGTGAAGAACGAAGGCACGATCGCGATTGCCGGAGCGAACGACGCTACCGGCATTTTGGCCAATACGAACCTCACGTCGAACATCACGAACGCCGGCACGATCACAATCGACGAGGCTTACACGCCGACCGACACGGACAATGACGGCGACATCGATGGGCCCTTCGCCCAAGGCAACAATCGCTACGGCATCCATGTACTGGGCGGCGGCACCTTCACTGGTACCATACTGAACACCGGCACGATCACGGTTGAAGGCAATCAGTCGGCCGGCATTGCAGTTGACAGCGCGCTCACGGGTTCGCTCCTCGTGACGGGCGGCGCCATCGGCGTGCTCGGCGATAACAGCTACGGCGTTCGGGCCGTTGATGTCAGCGGAGACGTGAAGCTGACCGGCGGAGCGATCGCCGTTCGAGGCCTGAATTCCGTCGGCGTCGCGCTGGACGGGAATATCGGCGGGGCACTCGTCGTCCAGAACACGATCTCGTCGACCGGATATCGGTCGACGACGGCTCCGACGGACGTGACAAAGCTTGATGCCGACGACCTCCTGCAGAATGGATCGGCACTGCGCATCGCCGGTAACGTCGGGGCCGGCATTCTGTTCGACCGTCCGCCGGCGGACAACAGCACCACCGACACCGATGAAGATGATGACGGGATCGCCGATGCGGCCGAACCTACGGCGGCCATCGTCACATACGGCTCGGCTCCGGCCGTCGCCATCGGCTCCGCCGCCCAGGACATCGCCGTAGGCGCGGTCGCAGGCTCGACCGACGGACTGGTGATGCGGGGCACGATCGGCGCGTCCGGTGTCTACACTGGCGTGAGCGCGACTGGATTGTGGATTGGCGGCAGCGCCGGTCACACGGTGACGGTCGCGGGCGGTGTAAACAACAGCGGAACGGTCGCTGCGGGTTCGTTGAACGCGGACGTGACAGCGTTCCGGATCGGGTCGGGGGCAACTGTCCCGACAATCACCAATTCGGGCGCGATCCAGGCCGCCGGCGCAGGAACAGACACGACGCGTGCAACCGGTATCCAGATCGATGCCGGCGCAACGGTCAACACCTTGCGAAATACCGGTACGATCTCGGTGGGCGTGAATGGGAATACCGGCACCGGAGTCGCGATCGTCGACAATTCGGGCACCCTGACCCTCATCGAGAACAAGGGCACGATCGGCGTGGGTTCTCCGTCGGTTCTTGGGGACAAGGCGATCGCCCTGGACCTGCGCGCCAACACTACGGGCGCCACTGTTCGGCAGCAGGTAGTGACCGGAACCGCGGCGGCCCCGCAGATCGCCGGCAACGTCCTGTTCGGAAGCGGGAACGATCTGTTCGAAATCGCAGATGGTACGGTCGCCGGCGCGGTTCGCTTTGGTGCTGGCAACAACCAACTCCTGTTGTCGGGAGACGCTGTTCTGACTGGGGCAGTGACGTTCGGGACCGGGACCAATGCAGTCCAGCTCGGCGGAACGTCGCAGCTGCTCGGCAATGTCGATTTTGGCGGCGGAGCGGCGACTCTCGACTTCGCCGGAACGTCGCTCCTGCGCGGGAATCTCGTGAACAGCGGTGCGGTTGCGGTCAATGTAGGCGCGGGATCCACCCTCGACGCCACCAATATTGGTCCAGTGAACCTCGCGTCTCTGACGACCGGCACCGGCTCAGCCCTCGGCGTTACCGTCGGAAACAATGCGGCGACCAGCTACGTCGTTGCGGGCGCGGCCAGCATCGGCACGGGCACGATCCTCAATGTCTCGCTGTCCAGTCTCGACGGCATTGCGGGGACGTATAATGTCCTGAGCGCGGGCACACTGACGGGCGCAAGCAACCTGGTTCCCCAAGCGGCAGCGCTGCCGTTCCTGTATTCGGGGACGCTCAGCACGGCCACGCCGAACCAAGTCAGCCTCACCATCAATCGCAAGAGCGATGAGGAGCTTGGAGTGAACGACTCCGAGGCCAGCATCCTTGATGCAGTCATCGCTGCGGCCGACTCCGATGCGCCGATCGCCGCTGCATTCCTCGGCGTTGAGAACAGCGCTGAGCTGCAGGATGCACTGCAGCAGATGCTTCCGGAACATGCCGGTGGCGTCTTTGAGAATGTGACCAAGGGCAATCGCCTGACCACCAAGATCCTGGCCGATCCGCACTCGGTGCTGCTCCAGGCAGGCGGCCTGGGGATCTGGGCAGAGCAGGTCGCCTGGGGCAGCAGCAAGTCGATTGGCTCGACCTCGTCCTACAAGCTGGGCGGCTGGGGCGCGACCGGTGGCGTCGAAACGGGCGTCGGCGCGCTCGGCAATGTCGGCGTTTCGCTGTCCTACTTCTCCGGCAAGGATCAGCCGCGTTCCAATGAGCTGGTCAGCAGCCAGTTCGAAGGTGGCGTGTACTGGCACGGAGGCACTGGACCGCTCCGGGGCTTCGCACGCGCGACGGCTGGCCGGGTCAGCTTCGATGGCACTCGCCAGTTCGATGCTATCGTTGGGGACGTGGCGATCGTCCGGCAGGCGGACGGCGACTGGAAGGGCAAACTCTACTCGGCGGCCGCAGGCGTGACCTACGAAGCACGCATCGGACAACGACTGACGCTTCGTCCGCTCGCGTCGATTGAGCATTTCTCCCTGAACGAGGATGCCTATTCGGAGAGCGGCGGCGGAACGGCGTTTGACCTGAACGTCGCCAAGCGGAAGAGCTCCGAGACCGCAGCGAACGCGACGCTGAGCATCGGCTACGATCTCGCCAGCCTGAAGCCGAACGAAGGCTGGATGCGTGTTGAGCTGGAACTTGGCCGGCGCCAGATCCTGTCTGGAAGCCTGGGCGAAACCAAGGCCCATTACGATGGTGGCGAGGTGTTTGTGCTGACTCCGGAAGACCGCACCAGCGGCTTCCTGGGGGCACTCCGCGTTACGGGAGGCGGCAATTACATGACCGTCACCGGGGAGCTCAGCGCAGAAGAACAGCAGGGCAAGCCGTCGCTCGGCGGTCGCCTCGGCCTTCAACTCCCGCTCTAGTTTCCGGAGTGACTATTCGCCGGGTGCGCGCGCTTGAATGGAAAGCGCGTGCACCCGTTCGCGCATGAGGTCCCCGAGCGCCGCATAGACCAGGCGTTGCCTCGCGACCCGGCTTTGCCCGGCGAAGTAGGGGCTTTCGATCAGCAGGGTGAAGTGACGTTCGCCGGCGGGATTGTAGCCGCCGTGCCCGCGGTGCTTTTCACTATCGTCGATCAGTTCGATCGAGGTCGGGGAAAGCGCCGAGTTGAGGCGCTGAAGCATGTCGGCCGCGACCGGTCCGGTGGAACGCGTGTTCATTCGACATATATAGGGCGGTTCAGGAACCGAGGAAGTCAGTGGCGTCGCGGACAGGAAAATTGCACGGCAAGGTGGAAGGCACGGGTGCGGTGTGCGCAATCCCGGGCTGCCGCTCGGCCGGTGAGTTCAAGGCCCCGATCGAGCCTTCCAGCTTTGACGGCCCGGGCCGCTGGCACCTGCTCTGCCTTGACCATGTTCGCGAACACAATGCCCGGTACAATTACTTCAATGGCATGAGCCCGGAGGAGATTACCGAGGCCCAATCGCCGTTGCACGGATGGGAGCGGGCGACGCGCGCCTTCAGCACGGCCGGGTCTGATCCAGCACCGGCGTGGGGCGACTTCTCCGACCCGCTCGAGGCGATTGCCGCCCGTTTCCAGCGTGCCGACCGAGGGCCTCAGCCGCGCTTTTCCACTGCGGAGCGACGGGCTCTTGGAGTGTTGGGGTTGGGCGACGATGTTGACCGGACCGGGCTTCGGCAGCGTTACTCGAAGCTGGTCCGCCGCTTCCATCCCGATCGCAATGGCGGGGACCGGACGCACGAAAGACGGCTCGGCGAAGTGATCGAGGCCTATCAATTGCTGAAAGGCTCCCGCGCCTTCGCTTAGTCTCGGTTCGGCGCTCCGAGCGGGAAATAATGGCGGTAGGGACGGCCCTCGTCGACTGCTCGCGCGACGGGCGGGTGCGCAAGAAGGCGTGCCCGATATGCGGACAGCTTCGGTCGTTCGGCTCCGATTTCCTGCACCCAGTCGGCATAGAACAGGGATGGCGCGGCGGCACAATCGGCCATGGTGAACTGGTCGCCCGCCGCCCAATCTGAATCCGGCAGGTTTGCCTCAAGCCAATCATAGGCCATCCGCAGCTTATCCATCGCCTGAGTGACCCCTAGCTCGTCTCGCGAACCTTCAGGGCGCATGCTGTGGAACACCGGCACCTGCATGTTGCTCATGACATAGAGGTCGAAAAAGCGGTCGAGGAAGCGGACGCGCCGGCCGAGGTCGCCGTCAGGGATCCAGCGGTTCGGTCCGGGGTGCTTGGCCTGGAGATGCTCGATGATGATGCTGGTCTCGATCACCGTCTCGGTGCCATCGACCAGAATTGGGAACTGACCAAAAGGCCAAAGCCGCTTCAGCTCCGCCATATTCTCAGGATGGTCCTGCTCGAGAATCCGGTAGGCGAAGTCCGTCCCATCGGCCCACAGGGCGATCAATACCTTCTGGCAATAACTGCTGAACGGGTGGGCGAAGAGCTGTAATTGCGAGGCGCTCATGAGGGCTGTTCCGCCGAGAAGTCGCCGGTCGGGACTGGTCCAGCTGGTTCGTAAGCGGCGAACACGACGCCTTTGCCCGTCACCAGGCTTTCGGCGAGCGTGAACGCGCCCGACGTGTCGAGCCCGTCGAAGATGCTTTTCCCACGGCCGAGCAGGACGGGGAAGGTCATCAGCACCAGCCGGTCGATCAACCCTGCTGCAAGGAGTGGCGGATAGAGGGTGCTGCTGCCCTGGATCAGCAGATCGCGGCCATCGGTGCGCTTCAGTTCCGCAACGGCAGCCGCCGTATCGCCGGACAGCTTCGAACTATTCTCCCATTCCAGCGGAGCGTCCGTGTGGGTCAGCACATACTTATTGATACGCTGGAACCGCGCTCCGATCGGCTGGTCCCGATGGTTCGGCCAATAGCCGGCGAAGATGTCGTAGGTCCGCTTGCCCAGCAACAGATCATATTCGGCGTCGATTACCTTGCTGAATGGCTGCCCCAAAGCTTCGTCCCAGAAGTGGAACGACCACCCCCCAAGCTGGAAGTCGCTGGTCAGATCCTCGTCCGGGCCGCCCGGCGCCTGCATGACGCCGTCGATGGACATGAACACGGCCCCGGTAAGTTTACGCATCGGCGGGAACCCCGGCGGCCGCGGCCTCAATCGCGGCGATGTCGATCTTCCGCATGGTCATCATTGCTTCCATCGTTCGCTTCGCCGCCGCCTTGTCTTGGCTGGCCATCGCGTTCAGGAGGGCGCGCGGCGTGATCTGCCACGAGAAGCCCCACTTGTCCTTGCACCAACCGCACATGCTTTCTTCGCCGCCGCCATCGACGATTGCGTTCCAATAGCGATCGGTTTCGGCCTGGTCGTCGGTCACGACCATGAAGCTGACCGCTTCGTTGGGCTGGAATGTCGGTCCGCCGTTCAGGCCTACAAAGGGTCGTCCAAGCACCGTAAACTCCACGGTGAGCTCATCGCCTTGCTTGCCGGACGGAAAGTCGGTCGGTGCCGCATGCCTGTTGCCGATAGCGCTGTCAGGGAAGGTCGCGGCATAGAATTCCGCGGCTTGCCGGGCTTGGCCCTGATCGAACCAAAGGCAGGTTACGAGCTTGTCGGACATCTTTGTCTCCTATTTTGCTGCGCACATGAAGTGCGCGCCTTCGGGATCGAGCGCCTGGAAGATGCGGTCGCCGGTCGGAACGGTGTCGGGCCCGAAGGTGATCGTGCCGCCGCCTGCCTTGGTGGCTTCCATGGCATTTTCCAGGTTTGCGACCCGGAAACAGTAACGCCACATGGGCGGCAGCCCGCGGGGCGTGAACATCGCGCCAATTGTGACACCGCCTTGCTCGATAAACTGGTAATCGCCCATTTCCCCCATCGGCGTTGCGCCCCCAAGCGTCCAGTTGAACAGCGGCAGGTAGAAGCCCACTGCGGCCTGCAGATCAGTCGTGCTGAGCTCGTTCCAGACGCAATGGCCTACGAGTTCGGGGGCGAAGGCGTTGCTGCTTTCGTCGCTGAAACCGCGCATCACGTAGAAGAGGGCGCCCTGGGGGTCGGAAAGCATCGCCAGCCGCCCGACGCCCGGGATGTCGAATGCAGGCATCGTGATTCTGCCGCCGGCCGCCTCTGCACGCCGGACCGTGTCGTCCACATCATCGACACCGATGTAGCCGAGCCAGGTTGGGCGGGCGCCGTGCGCGCGCATTTCCTCCGTCAGCTGCATGGCGCCGCCCGCATTGCCCGCAGCCGTGCGGATCATCCGATAGTCGATCTCGCCCGAGGGCTGCGGTCCGATGTCCCAGCCCATAACCGGATCATAGAAGCCCTTCGCCTTGCCATGATCGTTGGTCAGCAATTCGTACCAGATGAAGCTGCCGTGCGGGTTAGGCATCCGCCGTCTCCCGGCCGGAAACAGATTCGTCGATCAATGGTTCGAACCCGCCCCAGAACATGCGCTGGCCGGCGAACGGCATGTCACCTTCGGGCTTGAAGCTCTCGTCGGCCATGATTTTCCCCCAAGCTTCGTCGCGCCGGGCCTTGTTCGGCCATTCGATGAACGAGAACACGATGGTTTCGTCCGGCTCAGACTTCACGGCGCGGTAGAAATCCGTGACTTCTCCGTGGGGAACATCGTCCGCGATGGCTTCGACCACGCGGAACGCGCCAAATTCAATGAAGACCTTGGCCATCTTGGCGGCAAGCTCGCGGTAGGCGTCGCGGTTGCCCTGCGGCACCGGGACGACGAAGCCGTCATGATAGCTGCCCCCGGCCGAGCCCTCCTCAACGATGGCCCTGAAGCCTCCCATGATCATGCGCTTGCCATCGAATGGCGCGTCACCCGACTGCATGCGGGGGTCCGTCCGCATCCTGGCGAGCGCCGCATCACGAGCTTCGCGGTCCGGATATTCGAACCAGGCGAACGCGACCCTTTCGTCCGGCCTTGCATCCACGGCCATGCGGAAGTCCGTGACCTTGCCTTCGTGCACGTCATCATCCCACGACTCGACGACCCGAGCGATGCCCATCTCGAGGAAAAGAGGTGCGTTCTTGCCGGCATGCTGGCGGAAGGCTTCCTTGTTCGCTTCGGGCACCGGCACGATGAACCCTTCGAAATAGGTCATGTCGTTACTCCTTCTCGCAGACGGATAGCGGGGTTGTTCAGGCGGTGTGGACGGGCGTGCAATCGGCACTTGCCATGGCGCTGGCGCCCTGTTCCGCGGCCGCGGCATCCATCCACATTGCTTCCCAGTGGTGGCCGTCAGGATCTTCGAAGCTGCGGCCGTACATCATATTGCCCACCTCCTGCTTCGAGCCGGGGTCGGCCTTCCCACCATTCGCGGCCGCCGCATCGACCATTCGGTCGACGTCGGCCGGGCTTTCGGCGGACAGGCAGATCAGGACCTGGCTCGACTGATGGGCGTCGGCGATCGGCTTGGGCGTGAAGCCGGCGTAGAATTGGTGCCGCAACAGCATGACGTGGATGACATCAGACACGACCATCATTGCGGCCTGATCGTTGGAAAACTTCGGCTCCTTACGGGCACCCAGCGCCTCATAGAAACGGACCGAGCGGTCGAGGTCTGTCACTGGCAAGTTCACGAAAATCAGCTTCGACACCGTTTTTTCCCCTCTGTGGCGACTCGATTCGCCTTGATAACTGCCGCAGAAGGTAATATATTGCAACCGTGCAGTTAGAAAAAACAACCAAGCGTTTTTTGTCCGAGACAAAGCGTGTCTACGACGATGCCTGCGGGCTGGCCCATGCGCTGGAGCTGATCGGGGAGCGCTGGGCCCTGCTGGTGATGCGGGAACTGATGTTCGGTCCACGGCGGTTTTCCGGCCTGAAGCGCGATCTTCCCGGGATCAGCGCGAACGTGCTGACGCAAAGACTTGCGGAGTTGGAGGAGCGCGGTCTGGTGCGGCGAGCCAAGCTTCCGCCACCCGCGTCGGTACAAGTGTACGAAGCCACGGACTGGGCCCTTGAAGCCGCGCCGCTGATTCGGTCGCTTGGCCGCTGGGCAGTGCGCAGCCCCGCGCATGACCCGGAGCGGCAGGTCAGCCCCGTCTCGATCATCATGTCCATGCAAACGATGTTCGATGCCGCACGCGCCGGAGACTTCGCGGCAACAATTGGCTTCCGGTTCGGCGAAGTCGCATTCCGGGCGGTCATTGCGGACGGGCAATTTGACGTCCGGCGGGAGGAGCCCGCAGACGCCGACCTGATCTTCGCCGGAACCCCGGAGCAGGTCGCCGGGGTGCTTTACGGAGGAGCGCCGCTCGATCTTCTGCAAGTCGAGGGAGACTGCGGGCTTGCCGCGCGTTTCGTGACGCTGTTTCCGCTGCCCCCGAAGGTCGGATCATCATCGATTGAGGCGGCCGCCCCCATCGCCTAAGACGGATTTATGACCGACCTTTCGAACGTAATGCCCGAAAGCCGTAGCGACACCCTGATGTCCAGCCCGGACAAGATGGTGAAAGTGCGCGATGCGTTCGGCGTCGACAGCGACATGGAAGTGCCCGCCTTCAGCGAGGCGGACGAGCGGGTGCCCGACCTCGATCCCGCTTATGTGTTCGATCCGGACACCACGCTTGCGATTTGCGCTGGATTCGGCCGGAACCGGCGGGTCATGGTCCAGGGTTATCACGGGACCGGCAAGTCGACCCATATCGAGCAGGTGGCGGCGCGGCTCAACTGGCCCTGCATCCGCATCAACCTCGACGCGCACATCAGCCGCATCGACCTCGTCGGCCGCGATGCGATCGTTCTTCGTGACGGCCAGCAGGTGACCGAGTTCCGCGAAGGCCTGCTTCCTTGGGCGCTCCAGCACCCGGTCGCACTGGTCTTCGACGAATATGACGCCGGGCGCCCGGACGTAATGTTCGTCATCCAGCGCGTCCTCGAAGTCGAAGGCAAGCTGACGCTGCTCGACCAGAACCGAGTCATCCGGCCCAATCCGTGGTTCCGCCTGTTCTCCACCACGAACACGGTTGGTCTCGGGGATACGACGGGTCTGTATCATGGAACGCAGGCGATCAATCAGGGCCAGATGGATCGCTGGAACATCGTCACGACCCTGAATTACCTGCCCGCCGCGACGGAAGCGCAGATCGTGCTCGCCAAGTCGGGCGAATATGACACGCCCGGCGGCAAGGGGCAGGTGACCAAGATGATCAAGGTTGCCGACCTGTCGCGTCAGGGCTTCATCAACGGCGACATTTCGACCGTGATGAGCCCGCGGACGGTAATCAGCTGGGCGCAGAATGCGCTCATATTCGGCGACGTCGGCTTCGCTTTCCGGCTTTCGTTCCTCAACAAGTGCGACGAATCCGAGCGGCCGCTGATCGCCGAATATTACCAGCGGGTCTTCGGGACCGATCTGCCCGAAAGCGTGGCGGCATCCGCCAGGTAAAAGAAAGGCCCCACCGCTCGCGCGATGAGGCCTTCCCTTTCGTAAGCTGCCTCTAGAGGAAGAGGTCGCTGCTCGTGATGGCCGGGCTTCCAAGCACCGTGACAGCAAAATCGGCCATGCCGTCCCCGTTCACGTCGCCTTCGAGCACGCCGCCAACATAATGCAGCTGGCCCGCGGTGTTCGTGAATGCGCCCCCGCCGATGAAGGCGAAGTGCTGCAATCCCGCCACGCCGCTATTGGCGTCGATCTCGCGCAGGTTGATGGAGTCGCCGGCGTTCCAGTCCATGATCCGGTCGCCACGCTCGACATAGCTGAACGTGAACGTGTCGTTCCCGGCTCCGCCATAAAGCGTGTCGGCGCCCTGGAACCCATTCAGCACGTCGTTCCCGCCGAGACCGCTCAGAGTGTTGGCAACTTCATTGCCCCACAGAAGGTCCCGGGCGGACCCGCCGATCGCATTCTCGATCGTGACGCCGTACGCAATCGAGAAGTTCTGATATTCCGAGGCGAAGATGCCGGTCACAGGATCATGCCCGGTCAGTGCCAGGTCGTTTGCGATCCTGGTGGCATTGCCGTTGCGGTAGCTCGTCATGATCGACGACCAGAGGGCCGCGTCATACGTGCCCCAGTCCTCACCGGAAATGGCGCTCAGATTGGCCAGATAGGCATTGGACTCGGCAGCCGATGGCAGTCCCGCGCCAATTGAGCTGAACGACCCGGCGTGCAGATCGATGAACTGCGAGATGGTGAACCCGGAAAGATCGATCGTGTCGTTTCCGCCCGAGTCGTAAACGGCGAGAAACGGGTACGGGTTCTTGGCGAAGTCGAACAGGTCGTTGCCGGCAGTCGAATGGAAGCCATAGACGGTGTCGCCTGCGCGCGTCGTTTCCGCCCCGTAGATCGACTGGATCGTCAGGATGTCATGGATCATCGGTGTCTGGGCGTAGCTGAAGAGCAAAGCATCCCAGTTGACGACGCGAGCGCCGGTCTCGATCGGGTCCCAGTAGGACATGATGGAATATTGCGTGCTGTCCTGAGCGTATTCCGCAAGCCCCGCGTAATCCTGCGTCACGTCCGGATCGTAATTGTAAGCGCCGGGGTGCGAGAGGCCGATCGCATGGCCAAGCTCGTGAACCAGCGTTGTATTGCCGTAGCCGAGGTTGCTGAACCAGTTGTTGGACCAGTTGGCTTCGGGGTCTGCAGTCCAGACATCGCTCGACACCCGCTTGTATTGATGTCCGTAGCCTGGATAATAAGCCCAGGCCTGTGCCGGACCGGTCGTCGTGTTCGACAGCCAGATGTCGACCTGGTTGCGGCCCCACGAGCTTGCGCCGGGCCCAGGATTGACCTGGACGAAGTCGAGCGGAATGAGATCATCCCAAAGAGCGATGGCATCGATTGCGGCCTCGCGCTGAGCGGCGGTGAACGGCGCGTATCCGGAGCCCTCTCCCTGCTGAGGGTTATTGTTGAGGCCCAACGCGTGTTGGAAATCGGCAAAGGCATAAGTGACGATAGTATCGCTGGTGTCGAGGCGAGCGCCGGAGTCGATCTGGTTGATGACACCGTCGAGACCGAGGATCGGGTGACCGCCGTAAGTCGTGTAGCCCATGGTATAGAGCTGATCGAGATTGAACTCACTCGGAGTCAGGCTGTGACCTTGTATGCGGTCGATAGCTTCTTGCCGGTTCTGTGCGATTCTCATGGGAACTCCCTGTCTACGGCGCCTCATGACAGTGCCGAGGCGAATATCCGGAGACTGACGACCTGCCGCGGGTGAGTCAATTAAGTAAGTCTTAGAAATATTTATATTATTTGTATTTACTATTATCCTTATAACGAAATATTAAGCAACCTTTTGCGCCCTTTCGGCCCGAGCAAGTGCGGGCTACGGAGGGATTCTTATGGATAATGTCGAACGCTTCCGGAATGCCGTTGCGGCTGCAGCGAGAGCGATCGCCCAGGATCGGGACATGGAAGTTGTTCTTGGGTCGGAAGCCGGTCAGGCGCCCGGCAAGGTCGCTCGGATCTCTTCGCCCGGCATGGACATGCAACCGGCATTGGTGGCGGAAGCGCGCGGGGCCGCCGACGCGCTGGCACTGCGCGTGCGCTACCACGATGAAGCGGCCCACCGCATTGCCGCTCCGCTCGACGCGGAGGCCCGGAGCGTGTTCGACGCCCTCGAAGGCGCTCGGGTCGAAGCTCTGGGTGCCCGGTCGATGGGCGGTGTGCGGGCGAATCTTGCGGGACTTGCTGAAGCCCGAGTTCGCGGAGACGCTATCGTTCGCGCGCGAACCGCCGAGGAGGTTCCGCTTGCTACCGCAATCGGGTTGATGGCGCGGGAGCGGCTTACCGGGGACGCTCCTCCCCGTGCCGCGCTTGCCGGATTGAAGCTGGTGGCACCGTGGATCGAAGACAAAGCGTCGGCCGAGCTCGACGCGCTGGCACTGGCGGTCGACGACCAAGCAGCTTTCGCGAAGCTTGCTCGCCGCCTCCTCGAAGACCTCGACCTGGCTGCGGCCGAAGACCGGACCGAGGAGCGGCCCGAAGACGAAGGTGGCTCTGAAGAACCCGACGAGGGGGATCAGGACAAGGACCAAGACGACGGCGATCAGGATGCGCCATCCGGCGGCGACATGGAAATGCGCGGCGAGGATTCGCAGGACGGAGGCGACGAGGAGCAGCCATCGGACGAAGCCGGCGACATGGAGGACGACACCGGGTCTGGCGACGATGCGGAGCAGGGCGGACTAACGGCTCCGAGCCGCCGCAATTCCGATCTTTCTCCAACTACCGAATATCGCGCCTACACGACTCGCTTCGACGAGACGGTCGAGGCCGAGGCACTGTGCGACGTCGAGGAACTCGGACGGCTGCGCGCGTACCTCGATCAACAGATGGCGAGTTCCCAAAGTGTCGTGACTCGACTGGCGAACAAGCTGCAGCGGCGGTTGCTTGCGCAGCAGGCCAGAAGTTGGGACTTCGACCAGGAGGAAGGGCTGCTCGATGCCGGGCGGCTCGCGCGGGTCATCGTGAGCCCCGGCCACTCGCTGAGCTACAAGATCGAACGGGATACCGAATTCCGGGACACGATCGTCACGCTACTGATCGATAATAGCGGTTCCATGCGGGGCCGGCCGATCGCAATCGCAGCAATCTGTGCAGACATATTGACCCGGACGCTGGAGCGCTGCGGCGTTGCTACTGAAGTGCTTGGCTTCACTACTCGCGCGTGGAAGGGCGGGCAGAGCCGGGAAGCATGGCTTTCCGATGGCCGTCCGCCGCATCCGGGCCGGCTCAATGACCTCCGTCACGTCATCTACAAGCGCGCGGACGAACCCTATCGTCACGCTCGCCGGAATCTCGGCCTCATGATGCGCGAAGGACTGCTCAAGGAGAATATCGACGGCGAAGCCTTGCTGTGGGCCCACAACCGGATGTTGGCGCGCCCTGAAGAGCGGCGGATCCTCATGGTCATTTCGGACGGAGCGCCCGTGGATGATTCAACGGCGTCGGCGAACGGCGGCACCTACCTTGAACGTCACCTCAGGCAGGTGATCGAATGGATCGAGCGGCGGTCGACCGTGGAACTGCTGGCGATCGGGATCGGTCACGACGTGACCCGCTATTATGGCCGGGCCGTCACGATCATGGATGCCGACCAACTCGCTGGGGCGATGGTCGAGCAGCTCGCAAAACTGTTCGAAAGCCCCTGATCGGCGTGGGACGGCCCCAAAAAAAAGGGTCCGGCGAAGCTACGCTCGCCGGACCCCCCT
>JBJMUK010000146.1:0-7950 GCA_045811225.1 Sphingomicrobium sp.
CAGGTAGTCCGCGGCTCGTTGGAAATGATTTGCCGGCCTGACGACAGCTTTCATTGGTGCATTGGAACCGGGCCTCGCCAGCCTCTCCGGTTAGCGGAGAATGACAGGTTGGACAGCGCAACGAGGGGGCGAGTTCACCAAGGCTAATGAGGGGCACGCTGCGAATTTCCTGCCGAGCCGGGTTGGCCGATTGTGCAGCTTATGTTTGGGCTCGCCTCTAAGGCAAGAGACGGTCAGGCCGCCGCGGTACGATACTGGCCGGGGTCCAGGAATGCCGGGCTAGATCCTTCGATCGTGCGCGTGAGTTCTTCCAGCTGGGCCGCAAGCGTCTTGAGTTCGGCCGCAAGGAAACGCCGTTCATTCTCGGGCACCAGATCGGAGGCTTCGAGCAGTGTCTCCAGCATCATCGAGATGCAGGGCAGGATCGTTTCCTCAATCCGTTCGAACGCCTCTTCAAGGCGCGCTTGCTGCTCGGCCGTGTGCATCTGTCCAATATGGACGAACAAGGGTTAAACTTGCGTGAAAGGAGTTGCCGTTGTCGAACCTAAGCTCAGTCCCGCTCGCAGTCGCCATGATCGCCGCGTTCGTACTGATCGCGGGAGGCATCAAGCTGGCGTTGGTACGGGACACCCGCTTCCGCGGAGCGCTGATGATCGTCGCTGCGCTGGTCCTGATAGGCAATGTGCTGATCTGGACGATCTAGCGCTTGAGATCCTTTTCAAGACGCATGTCGAGATAATCGTCGACGCTCTTCATCATCAGGTCGAGCTCCTTGGCGAAGAAGTGGTTCGCTCCGGGGATCGTGTCGTGATGAATCGTGATGTGCCGTTGCGTCCGCAACTTGTCGACGAGCTTCTGCACTGCGCCCGGCGTCACCACCTCGTCCGATTCGCCCTGGATGATGATTCCCGAGGAGGGGCAGGGTGCAAGGAAGCTGAAATCGTACATATTCGCCGGCGGAGCGATCGAGATGAAACCCTTGATCTCCGGACGCCGCATCAGCAGCTGCATACCGATCCACGCGCCGAAGCTGACGCCGGCGACCCAGGTCGTCTCCGCTTCCGGATGAATCTGCTGCACCCAATCGAGCGCTGAAGCTGCATCGCTGAGCTCGCCGATCCCGTTGTCGAACGTACCCTGGCTCTTGCCGACGCCACGGAAATTGAAGCGCAAGGTGGCAAAGCCGCGGTTCACGAAAGTCTTGTAGAGCAGCTGGACGATCTTGTTGTTCATCGTGCCGCCGGCCTGCGGATGGGAGTGAAGGATCATCGCTACTGGCGCACGGGGGCGCGTACCGGGATGGAAACGGCCTTCGAGACGGCCTTCGGGACCAGGGAAAATGACTTCAGGCATGAATTTGCGGTGCTCGCCAGGAATGATGATCGCCAGCGGGTGCACCGCGGCGGCGGCTTCTATATAGGGATGGCGCTTCAACTGGCAATCGCAGGGCTTCGGGTAGTTTGAGTAAGGCTGAGCGCATTTATCTGGACCATGCGGCGACGACGCCAGTCCTGGCCGAGGCGCGTGCAGCAATGGCAGAAGCGCTGCTGCGCTGGGCCAATCCGAGTTCTCCCCACGCCGACGGTCGCGACGCCCGCGCAGCGTTGGACAAGGCCCGCAGAACCATCGCCGAACGGATCGGCTGGCGTCACGATGTCATCATCACTTCGGGCGCGAGCGAGGCCATCGCGCTCGCCGCCCGTGGCGCAAAAGTGCCCGGGCGCGTTGTCGGCGCTACCGAGCATGATGCCGTCCATGCCGTGATGGGGCGGGCGAAGGCCTTGGGAGTGGGGGCGGACGGCCGTGTCGACAAGCATCAGCTGGATGCGGTCTTGGCTGGACCTCCTGCACTGATCGCCATTCAGCACGTGAACAATGAGACTGGAGTTATCCAGGACATTGCCGAGATTCAGCCGCGCGTGGCCCAGGCAGGATCGCTCCTGCTCGTGGACTGTGCACAGAGTGCAGGCAAGCTGCCGCTTCCGGATGCCGATTTCATTGCGGTATCCGCGCACAAACTCGGCGGGCCTCCCGGCGTAGGAGCGCTTCTCGTCCGTGACCTTGCTAGGCTGCAGGCGGCGGGAGGCCAGGAGAAAGGTTATCGCCGGGGGACGGAGAATCTGCCCGGTGCCGCGGGGTTCGCCGCCGCGTTGGATCAGAAGGGATACGATCTCGAGCGAGCTGCCTGCCTGCGCAGGTTGCTGGACGAGACGATTGAAAATGCCGGCGGCCTCGTCATTGCCGCAGATACGCCGCGTATTCCAACCATTGGCGCCTACACCATGCCCGGGGTCAGCGGCGCCAGTCAGCTGGTGCAGTTCGACCTTGCAGGCATATCCGTTTCGGCGGGGAGCGCATGTTCGTCGGGAAGCATGAAGCCCAGCCGGGTGTTGCAAGCCATGGGTCTTCCCGACGACGTGGTTGAGTCGACGATCCGAGCCAGCTTCGGGCCTGACACGACTGAAAATGAAATAGCGCGGTTCGTGGCGGAATGGTCTCGTATCGCCTCCCGCGCATCGGGCCGTGCCGCATGATCTACCTCGATTATCAGGCGACCACACCAGTGGCCAAGGAGGTCACGGCGGCAATGCGGCCGTGGGCCGAGGAGCATTTTGCTAACCCCCATGCTCCGTCGCGCCCCGGGCGAGAGGCCGCCGCGGCCATCGAAGTTGCTCGTGCGCAGCTGCACCGGGCGATTGGACTCCCCGATGGCTCCGTTGCGTTCACCAGTGGCGCAACCGAAGCAATCAACTGGGCGATCAAGGGCCTTGCGGAGACCGCCACGGCAAAGCGCAACCGCATCATCACGGTTGCCACGGAGCATGCAGCGGTCCTGGACACGTGTGAGTGGCTGGAGGGCAGGGGTTTTGAGATCATCCGGCTGCCGGTCGATGCTGACGGCGTCGTCCAGATGAACGCATTAGAGGCGGCCATCGACGAGCGGACGTTGCTCGTCGCTGCAATGCTGGTGAGCAATGAAATCGGAGTTGTGCAGCCGGTCACCGAGATTTGCACGGCTGCTCATACCGTCGGAGCGTTGATGCTTTGCGACGCAGTGCAGGGGCTCGGCCGTGTTCCGATCCCCGAAGGCCCTGACCTGGTTGCTGTATCCGCGCACAAGATTCACGGCCCAAAGGGCGTTGGCGCGCTGTGGATGCGGGATGGCGTCACCCTGGCCCCGCTGATGCATGGTGGCGGACAGGAGCGTGGACTGCGGTCCGGGACATTGTCTCCGGCCTTGTGCGTGGGGTTCGGCGCAGCGGCCAAGGTCGCGTCCGAGAGCTGGAACGAGGATACGGAACATGTTCGCGCGCTCTGGAAGGTTGCAGTGGAGGCGCTTGGTCCCGGTTGGACGATCAATGGCAGCGTGGAGCGCCGTTATTTCGGCAATCTCAACATCCGGCTCGAGGGGCTCGATGGAGCCCGCCTGATCTCCGACCTGCGCGACATCTCCTTCTCACTTGGTTCAGCCTGCGCGAGCGGGTCTGGACGGCCGAGCCATGTGCTGCGCGCGCTCGGACTGTCGGATCGGCAGGCACGATCGTCCATAAGGCTCGGTTTCGGTCGGTACACGACGAAGGAGGAATTGGCGGAGGCGTGCCAGCGCATTGACGCTGCAGCAAGGAGGCAGCAGGGACTCGAGGCATGACGCTCGTGACCTTTCGCAATGCCGACGGCTCGATCGACAAGGAGGTTGAAGCCGAGCCGAACCAACGACTGCTGGACGTAGCCTGGAAGGAAAAGCTTCCGCTGGAGGGTTCCTGCGAGGGCGTAATGGCCTGTTCCACCTGCCACGTCATCGTTGCCCCCGGAGATTTCGATCGATTGCCACCAGCGAGCGAGGAAGAAGAGGATCTGCTTGACCTTGCAGCGCATGTTACGCGCACGTCGCGGCTGGCCTGCCAGATCCTGTTGACCAGGGATATGGCGCACCTCGACGTACGAATACCGGCTAGCTTCCGGAATTGGCAGCGCGGCTAGCGACTTGAGAAAGCAGGCGGCTTCGCCCATATGCGCTGCGGGAGTCGGGCGGACGGAGCTGTCGCCAACCTGGTCAGGTCCGGAAGGAAGCAGCCACAACGATTTCGTTCCGGGTCGTTCCGGCTCCTACCTGTTGCGCAGCCAAAGATTGCTTGGCCGGCCTCGCAATGACAGCCGTTGGCGCTTAAACCACCCCGCATGGACGAACTCGAATCGCCCGGCCTTGGCCTCGACTTGCCAGAGGTGCCGGTAAAGCCTTCCGCATCGCCTTACCGAGTCCTAGCCCGCAAATATCGCCCCCAGACCTTTTCCGAACTCATCGGACAGGATGCGATGGTCAAGACGCTGGCGAACGCGATTGCCCGCGGCCGCATCGCCCACGCATTCCTGCTGACGGGCGTTCGCGGAGTTGGAAAGACGTCCACGGCGCGGCTAGTCGCCAAGGCGCTCAATTGCGTTGGCCCGGATGGTCAGGGGGGCCCGACCATCGACCCGTGCGGTGAATGCGAGCCGTGCCGCGCGATCGCCGAAGGCCGGCATATCGACGTCATCGAGATGGACGCGGCCTCGCACACGGGCGTGGACGACGTCCGCGAGATCATCGAAGCCGTGCGCTACGCATCCGTAAGCGCGCGCTACAAGATCTACATCATCGACGAAGTTCACATGCTTTCGAAGAATGCATTCAATGCGTTGCTCAAGACTCTTGAGGAGCCGCCTGAGCATGTGAAGTTCCTGTTCGCGACGACGGAGGTCAACAAGGTGCCCGTCACGGTTCTGTCGCGGTGCCAGCGCTTCGACCTGCGTCGTATTCCCGCCGAGAAGCTTGCGGATCACTTCAGCTATGTCGCGGAAGCGGAAGAGACTTCGGTCGAGCCGGAGGCTATCGGAATGATCGCGCGGGCGGCCGAAGGATCGGCGCGCGACGGCCTGTCGATTCTCGACCAGGCAATTGCCCACGGTGGCGGCACAGTCACCGCGGAACAGGTGCGGGATATGCTTGGACTCGCGGACCGGGGGCGAATTCGCCGCCTTCTCCAACTCGTGCTTGCAGGTGATGCACCGCAGATGCTGGCCGAGCTGGACGAGGCGCATGCGCTCGGGATCGAACCCTCGGGCCTTCTTCGCGGACTGATGGAAAGCCTGCACACGGCCACCCGCATCAAGGCTGGGGCACCGACCGACACACTGTCATCCGTTGAGCAGCGTGCAGCGGCGGAGGACATGGCGCAGCGCTTGTCGTGGAGCCACATCCATCGTCTGTGGCAGATGCTGCTTAAGGGTCTCACGGACGTGGAGATCGCACCCGATCAGCAGGAAGCGGCGACAATGGCATTGCTCCGCCTGGTTCATGCGTCCGAGTTGCCGGATCCCGCCGCGCTGATCGGACGGCTGAACCAGGAGGGTGGCGCCGGCGCAGCGGCAGCGTCCACCCGCGCTGCCCCCGCAGCGGCAGCGCCCGCCGCTCGTCTGCCGAACGACTTTCGCGCGCTGGTCGATCTCGTCGAACGCAGTGGCAAGCATCTGCTGGCCACTCAATTGCACGACCAAGTGGGCGTGGTCAGCTTCGCCCCGCCGCAGCTCACGCTTAAGCCAATGCGTCCGCTCGGTCCTGACTGGCCGCGTGATCTTGCGGCCCTCCTGAAGACTGCGACGGGAGCGACCTGGCAGGTGTCTCTGTCGGATGCGCCAAGCGAGCCATCCCTGCTTGATCAGGAAAAAATCGCAGAGGAGCGAGCAAAAGCGGAAGTTCTTGCCGATCCGAACGTTCGTGCTGTGCTCGACGCATTCCCGGACGCGAGCCTAGAGACCTATTCAGCGCATGGAGGCGCATGACATGCCCGACTTCGACGAAATCATGAAAATGGCGCAGAATGCGCAGGCCGAGTTGATGAAGGCTCAGGACAATCTCGACAAGGTCGAGGTCGAAGGCGCTGCCGGTGGCGGACTGGTCAAGGTTCGCGCCACGGCAAAGGGCCGCATTCTCGGCATACAACTGGACGATAGCCTGCTCGTGCCGTCGGAAAAGACGATGCTGGAGGATCTGATCACTGCCGCGTTGAACGATGCCCGGTCCAAGGCCGACACCGCGGCCAATGCTGAAATGCAGAAGATGACCAGCGGATTGCCGCTTCCTCCCGGTTTTCAAATGCCATTCTGATGGCCTTCCGTGCCGCTCGCCAGAGTGTCGCGCCAGCGCTCGGAACGAAGGTCGCAGTGTGTCGCGCAACCTAGACCAGCGCGCCGCCTTCCACTAAACGCGCGCCAAACCCCAGTTTCGAAGGATCCGCGACCCGATGGCCGCTCAATATGCATTTGTGATGAAGGACATGACCAAGTCCTTCCCCGGCGCTCAGAAGCCGGTTCTCAGCAACATCAACCTGCAATTCTATCATGGCGCCAAGATCGGCATCGTCGGTCCGAACGGCGCCGGCAAGTCGACGCTGATGAAGATCATGGCCGGAATCGACAAGGAGTTCTCCGGCGAAGCATGGCCCGGTGAAAATGTCACCGTCGGCTACCTGCCGCAGGAGCCGCAACTCGACCCCACCAAAAACGTGCTTGAGAACGTCAAGGACGGCGCTCGTGAAGTCGCCGACATGGTCGACCGCTTCAATGCAATCTCCGCCGAGATGGGAGATCCGAAGGACGACACGGACTTCGACGCCCTGATGGAAGAAATGGGCGACCTTCAGGGCAAGATCGATGCCGTCGATGGCTGGACCCTAGACAACCAGCTGGAAGTCGCGATGGAAGCGTTGCGCTGTCCGCCGTCAGACTGGCCGGTCGAAAGCCTCTCAGGCGGTGAGAAACGTCGGATCGCCCTGACCCGGCTGCTTTTGCAGAAGCCGACCATCCTGCTGCTCGACGAACCGACCAACCACCTCGACGCGGAGAGCGTGCAGTGGCTGGAAAATCACCTGAAGGAATATGCCGGCGCGGTGCTGATGATCACTCACGATCGCTACTTCCTGGACAATGTAGTTGAGTGGATCCTCGAGATCGATCGCGGTAAATATTTTCCGTACGAAGGCAATTATTCGACCTACCTGGAAAAGAAGGCCAAGCGCCTGCAGCAGGAAGAGCGCGAGGAATCCGGACGCCAGAAGGCGATCCGGGACGAGCTCGAGTGGATTCGGCAGGGCGCCAAGGCGCGTCAGACCAAGTCGAAGGCCCGTATCGCCAAGTTCGATCAGTTGGTCGCGTCTCAGGAGAACCGCACGCCGGGGAAGGCCGAGATCCTCATCCAGGTTCCTGAGCGTCTCGGCGGCAAGGTCATCGAGGTCCGCAACGTCAGCAAGGCCTACGGCGAAAAGCTGCTGTTCGACGATTTGTCCTTCACGCTTCCGCCGGGCGGGATCGTCGGAGTCATCGGCCCCAACGGCGCCGGCAAGTCGACCCTCTTCAAGCTCATCACTGGGCAGGAGAAGCCGGACGCGGGCGAGATAGATATCGGTCCGACCGAGCACCTTGGCAATGTCGACCAGAGCCGGCCCCATCTCGATGATAAGAAGAACGTCTGGCAGGAGATCTCGGACGGTCTCGACTACATGAAGGTCAACGGGCACGACCAATCCACCCGGGCCTATGTCGGCGCATTCAACTTCAAGGGCCAGGACCAGCAGAAGAACGTCGGAAAATTGTCGGGCGGTGAGCGCAACCGCGTCAACATCGCGAAGATGCTGAAGCGCGGCGGCAACGTGCTGCTGCTCGACGAGCCGACCAACGACCTCGATGTCGAGACATTGGGCGCGCTCGAAGAGGCAATCGAGAACTTCGCGGGCTGCGCCGTGGTCATCAGCCACGACCGCTTCTTCCTCGATCGCCTAGCGACGCACATTCTGGCGTTTGAGGGCGATAGCCACGTCGAATGGTTCGAAGGCAATTTCGAGGCTTATGAGGAAGACAAGCTCAGGCGGCTCGGCCCCGAAGCGGAACGCCCGCACCGGATGACCTACAGGAAGCTGA
>JBJMUK010000147.1:0-11262 GCA_045811225.1 Sphingomicrobium sp.
AGCAGGCCAGGAGGGGATGCTGCTCGCAACCCCAGCCCACGTTGGCGGCTTTGTCGCGGGCTTGCTGGTGCAGCGTCCCGTGCTGCTTTGGCGTTACCGCAAGGCCTGATCTAACTGGCGGAGCTTTCTGCTTCCGGCTCCAGCAGCCGGTGCAGGTGCACCACGACGTATTTCATTTCCGCATCGTCGACTGTGGACTGGGCCTTGCCGCGCCATGCCTCTTCGGCCGCTGCGTAATTGTCATAGACCCCGACAAGATCGACCGCCTTGAGGTCGACGAAATCGAGACCGCGCGGGTCCTTGACCCGCCCACCGAATACGAGATGAAGCTTGCTCATGCCGGTCCGCTAGCAGGATTTTTCCAGCTTGCGAACCGGCACGCGCACGACCTTATTCCTTGTTGCGAGCAGCACTGACCGCGGCCTGGGCCGAGCTCTTGGCCGCGTCGGTGAATCCTTCGAAGATGGACCGCAGGGTTTCGCTTCCGCGCTCCGTCGTCAGTCCAAGTTCGGACAGCCGCTGGGTTCCCGAATCCTTGGCCGCGCTTGCAGCCGCGCGCGCGGTTTCCGTCAGTCGCTTGCCGACAGGCCGAAGTGCCTTGGTTTCGCTTTCAGTGCGGGGAAGCAACGCGGCGATCAGCGCACCGGCGGCAAGCCCGCCTGCAAGCGCGATCAGCGGCGCTTCGTTGAGCTGGTCGGCACTGCGCTGACGAGCGCTGCTGACGCCTTCACGTGCGCTGCCGAACGCATCAATCGCCTTCTGGCGCGCCTGGGTCGCAAAGCCCTGGTCTGCACCGGTGCCGACGGACGTGCTGCTGCTTTCTGCTTCGCTCATTCGACTGTCTCCGTTTCCTTGCTGTCTTCATTCTTCCGGCGCCTACGCGCCTTGCGTTCTGTGGTTTTCGCCTTGACGCCGCTGCCCATCTTGCCCGCCATGTCCATCAACGGATGCCGCGCGAGGAACAGGACCAGCGCGGCCGCAATGCTTCCCGCGGCGGCTGGGCGTCGCTTGACCGCATCGACCGCGTCTTCAGCCAGATCGGCGCCCTTGATCTTGGCACCTTCCCAGGCGTTCTGCGCCAGGACCTTGGGGCTGAGCCGCTCCTGCAGGTGATGCGCGCTGGTCATCATTCGTGCGCGGGCGCGTTCGGCGTTGATGCGCGCGGCGGCGACTTCAGGACTTTCCTTGCTCACAGATCACTCCGCGCCTTGCTGATTGCCACATAGGCCAGAAGCCCCGCGATGCCGACGAAGATCACCAGAGTGACCAGTCCGGCAAGAAGGGGGCCGACGAACTTCGCCAGCGCAAGCACGACGCCGGTCGCCAAGGCGCCGATCGCCGCGATGCCAAACAGCAGTGCAGCGCCGATCAGCGCAGCCGGAATCGCAAGCGCCTTGCCCTTAGCCGTCGCAGTCGCCTTGGCGAGATCCAGCTCGGCCTTGGCGTAGGCCTTGCCATCCTCGACCAGCTGGTGGACGAGATCGCCGACCGGGCGCTCCTCCTCCGGGCCGATTGGCCTTGGGTCAGCAGGCTTCAGCATCAATCGGCCGAGGCGCGATCGCGCGGTTCGGACGAGTCTTCGCCGGAGCTCAGGCCGTTCTTGACCAGACGTGCGAGGGCGAAACCGACGATTGCTGCACCGGCGAGGGCAACCCCGGGGCTCTTGCGAATGAATTCGCGCGTATCGTCAATCAATTCGTCGGCGTTCTTAGACGCAATGCTGTTCGCCGCATTCTCGAGCGAACCCGCGGCACGGCGGGCATAATCGCCATATTCTGCGCCGAGCCGCTCATCGAGGCCGGTCGCCGTGTCACCGATCATGCGGGCAACGTTGGCGAGCGCTTCGCCGCCGCGTTCAAGTCCTTGCCCAACGAGATCTCGCGCCTTGCCGGACGCCTGTCCGGTCAGGTTTTCACGCCCGTCGCGCAGCTTGTCCGTCCAGGTGCCGCTTGTGCTTCCCGAAGCCGGCCCACCTGACGTTGCGGGGGTCGGATCAAGAACGAGCGAGTCATTTTCGCTGATGTTGCCGCCTGCAAACGTATCGTCGCCGCCGGTCTCGGACGCTCCGCCGATGATCGTGTCAGTGCCTTCTGGAAGTTCGTTGCTGTTCTGGGCCATCAGTTCCTCCTTTGCCGCCCTCAACCCCATCCGGCTGATCTTCGTTCCGCCTTATCGAAGCGAAAGTTGCACGGCCCGGCGCGAGGCTTATTAGAACGCCTGCATCACAACTTCATTACGCTTCTGAAACGGGGATTTCCATGACCGCCATTGTTGACGTGCACGCCCGCGCCATTCTCGACAGCCGCGGCAATCCGACGGTGGAAGTGGACGTCACTCTGGAAGACGGGAGCCAGGGACGCGCGGCAGTGCCGTCCGGGGCCTCGACCGGAGCGCATGAAGCGGTCGAGCGCCGCGATGGGGACAAGGCTCGCTGGCTTGGCAAGGGCGTCGATGGCGCCGTGCAGGCGGTGAACAGTGAAATCGCGGACATCATCGTCGGCCGCGACGCGGAGGACCAGTCCGAAGTCGACGCGGCGCTGATCGAACTCGACGGAACCGAGAACAAGGGGCGCCTTGGCGCGAACGCCATCCTGGGCGTCAGCCTGGCGAGCGCCAAGGCGGCAGCGGAAACGCTGGGGCTGCCGCTGTACCGCTACGTTGGCGGGGTAAGCGCAAGCGTCTTGCCGGTGCCGATGATGAACATCCTCAACGGTGGCGCGCACGCGGACAATCCGATCGACTTCCAGGAATTCATGGTGATGCCGGTCGGCGCTCCCAGTTTCTCGGAAGCGCTGCGGTGCGGGGCGGAGATCTTCCATTCGCTGAAGAGCGGGCTGTCGAAGGCCGGGCTGTCGACCGCGGTGGGCGACGAAGGCGGATTTGCGCCGAACATCGCGTCGGCGCGCGAGGCGCTCGACTTCATCATCAAGTCGGTTGAGGTGGCTGGCTACACGGTCGGCAAGGACGTGCTGCTGGCGCTGGACTGCGCAGCGACGGAATTCTTCCGCGACGGCGCTTACCAGCTTGAAGGCGAGGGGCGGACGCTCAGCCCTGAGGAAATGGCCGATTATCTGACGCAGCTTGCAACCGATTATCCGATCGCGTCGATCGAGGATGGCATGGGCGAGGACGACATGGTGGGCTGGAAGGCACTGACCGATCGCATTGGCAACCGAGTGCAGCTTGTCGGCGACGATCTGTTCGTCACGAATTCCGCGCGGCTTGCACAGGGTATCAGCGACGGCATCGCCAATTCGATCCTCGTGAAGGTCAACCAGATCGGAACGCTTACGGAGACGATCGATGCCGTTCGCCTGGCGCAGACCAGCGGTTACACGGCGGTCATGTCGCACCGCTCGGGCGAGACTGAGGACAGCACCATCGCTGATCTGGCGGTCGCTCTGTCATGCGGTCAGATCAAGACGGGAAGCCTCGCCCGCGCGGACCGTACGGCCAAGTACAACCAGCTGTTGCGCATCGAGGAAGAGCTTGGCGATTATGGCCGTTACCCGGGTGCAGCGGCCCTCAAAGCCTATGTGAAGGCCTGATCCACAGTATTTCCCGTTTTTTCTGCGAATTTCCCTTGCGTTTGAAGTCTCTTCGTGATTCTTCGAAGACATGGGTGGCGCAAAGCAAAGTATCGGACTGATCCGGCGGGCGGCGATGCCGGCGCTCGCGCTGATCATCGTCGGAACTTTCGCGGGTCATGCGGTCGCCGGACCCAATGGTTTGCTAGCCTGGGGCGGCTATCATCGCGACCTTCAGGCACGCAAAGTCGAGCTTGCGAAGCTGCAGGCCGAGCGCGACCAGTTGCGTCATCGTTCGTCGCTTCTGGACCCGCGCAAGGCGGACCCCGATCTGGCGGAAGAGATGGTGCGCGACCGCCTGGGCCTGGTGCGCAATGACGAAGTGATCATCCCGCTCGATTGAGCAACAGCGCGTAGTTGCCGCGCCCAAGTCCATTACCTATAGAGCCGCCCATATAAGCCCTGGAAAGGCAGTATCTCTTGGCGAGGCCAGCAAAGTCCAAATCGCTGCAGTCCGCAGCGCCCGTCGCTGCGAATGCAGCACCCCCCGTGAACCGGGAGCGTCCATCCGAGCCGACACGCTTTGAAGCGAGCAAGGAAGAACTGCTCGACCTGTACAAGCAGATGCTGCTCATCCGCCGCTTCGAAGAGCGAGCGGGGCAGCTGTACGGCCTAGGGCTGATCGGCGGCTTCTGTCACCTTTACATCGGCCAGGAAGCGGTCGCCGTGGGCTTGCAGTCGGCAATGACCGTCGGCAAGGATAGCGTCATTACCGGCTATCGCGACCACGGCCACATGCTCGCCTACGGAATCGACCCAAAGGTGATCATGGCCGAGCTGACCGGCCGCGCCGCAGGGATCTCGCGCGGCAAGGGCGGATCGATGCACATGTTCAGTGTCGAGCACGGCTTTTACGGCGGGCACGGCATCGTTGGCGCGCAGGTCAGCCTGGGAACGGGCCTCGCCTTCAAGCATCAGTACAGCGGCGACGGCGGCGTGTGCCTGTCCTACTTCGGTGACGGCGCCGCGAACCAGGGCCAGGTCTATGAAAGCTTCAACATGGCCGAGCTGTGGAAGCTGCCGGTCATCTACGCGATCGAGAACAACGGCTACGCCATGGGAACGTCGGTGAGCCGCTCCGCCTCCGAGGACCAGTTCTACAAGCGCGGCGAAAGCTTCCGGGTACCCGGCATCCAGGTCGACGGCATGGATGTGCTCGCAGTGCGCGGCGCCGCGGAAGAGGCGCTGGCCTGGACCCGCGCTGGCAAGGGACCGATTATCCTCGAGCTCAAGACCTATCGCTACCGCGGCCATTCCATGTCCGATCCGGCCAAGTACCGAACGCGCGAGGAAGTGCAGAGCTTCCGCGAGGGGAAGGACCCCATCGACCATGCTGCCCGCGATCTTTCCGCGCTTGGCATCGGCGAAGAGGAGCTGAAGAAGATCGACAAGGAGATCAAGGACATCGTCGTCGAAGCTGCGAAGTTCGCTGAGGATGCGCCGGAACCGGAAGCGTCCGAACTCTACACCGACGTGCTGGTGGAGAGCTACTGATGGCGACGCAATTGATGATGCCAGCCCTGTCCCCGACGATGGAAGAGGGCACCCTTGCCAAATGGCTTGTCAAGGAAGGCGACGAAGTGAAGTCGGGCGACATCCTGGCCGAAATCGAAACCGACAAGGCCACGATGGAATTCGAAGCCGTCGACGAAGGAACGATCGCCAAGATCCTGATCGCGGAAGGAACCGACGGCGTGAAGGTCGGAACCCCGATCGCGGTGCTAGCGGGCGAGGGCGAGGACGCAAATGCTGCGTCGGCCACTGCTCCCGCGGAAGCGGCACCGACCCCGTCCGACCAGAAGACCGAGGCTTCGCCCGTCGAAACCGAGCAGAAGCAGAAGTCCGAGACCGGCGCTACACAGCTTGCAACGGCGCCCGCCGCGGCCATCGGTCCCGAAGTGCCGGAAGGCACTGCGATGGTTTCCACCACTGTTCGCGAAGCTTTACGCGATGCGATGGCCGAGGAAATGCGCCGCGACGACCGCGTCTTCGTGATGGGCGAGGAAGTTGCTCAGTATCAAGGCGCGTACAAGGTGACGCAGGGTCTGCTGGACGAGTTCGGCGACAAGCGCGTCATCGATACGCCGATCACCGAATATGGCTTTGCCGGCGTGGGTACGGGCGCGGCGATGGGCGGACTTCGCCCCGTCATCGAGTTCATGACGTTCAACTTCGCGATGCAGGCGATCGATCACATCATCAATTCGGCAGCCAAGACCAACTACATGTCGGGCGGGCAGATGCGCTGCCCGATCGTGTTCCGGGGCCCGAACGGAGCGGCGAGCCGCGTCGGCGCGCAGCACAGCCAGAATTATGGTCCCTGGTACGCCTCGGTCCCCGGTCTGGTTGTCATCGCTCCGTACAGCGCCGCTGACGCGAAAGGGCTGATGAAGGCGGCCATCCGCAGCGAAGATCCGGTGGTCTTCCTGGAAAACGAACTGCTTTACGGCCACAGCTTCGACGTTCCGCAGCTGGATGACTTCGTCCTGCCGATCGGCAAGGCTAAAATCGTTCGCGCGGGCAAGGACGTGACCATCGTCAGCTATTCAATCGGCGTTGGGGTCTCGCTCGAAGCGGCGGAGAAGCTTGCAGCCGAGGGCATCGACGCGGAGGTCGTCGACCTTCGTACGCTGCGCCCGCTCGACACGGCGACGGTGCTTGAGAGCTTGAAGCGGACCAATCGCGTGGTGGTGGTCGAAGAGGGCTGGCCAACCTGCTCGATCTCGTCCGAAATCAGCGCGGTGTGCATGGAGCAGGGTTTCGACGATCTCGACGCTCCGGTGATACGCGTCACTGACGTCGACGTGCCATTGCCCTATGCGGCCAATCTCGAGAAGCTGGCGCTGATTAAGGCCGACGATGTTGTGAAGGCTGCGAAAGCCGTCTGCTATCGCTGAAGTCATGATCGGCGCCGATCGTGCGCTGGCATTGACTTACGTGCCCGCGGAAAAGCGGCGGGCGATCGAAGCATTGTGGGCCATCGACAACGCCATGGGCGACGTCGTCCGCACATCCAGCCAGCCAATGCTGGGGCATATCCGCCTGGCGTGGTGGCGCGAGCGTCTTCAGGAGCTTGGCAGCGGGAGCGTGCCGGCGGAGCCGCGCTTGCGGGCGGCAGCGGACGAATTGCTGCCCCGCGGTATCAGCGGATTCGATCTGGCGGCGCTGGAGTCCGGATGGCTCCGGCTGTTCGACGAATTTCCCTGGGACATCCGCACTGCAGAGGGGATCTGGTTCCGTGGGCGACTGCTATTCTCGTTCGCGGCCAGGATCCTCGGCGAGAGCGATGAGCAGGTTGAGGCTGCCGGCGGATTATGGGCGCTTGCCGATGCTGCGCGACACTGCAGCGATGGGGAATCTCGCGCGATCCTCGTCGAGCACGGCCGCGCGTTCAGCCGTGGGATGGGCAGTGGGCCCTTCGGGGCAGAGCTTCGGAGCCTGTCCGCGCTTGCGGTTACCGCAATTCTCGACCTTCGGCATGGGCCGCCCTTCGAGCCAGAGGGCACGCCTGGACGAGCTGCCAGGATGCTCATTCACAAAATGACGGGGCGCTTGCCCGCCATAGGTTGACAGCGGTGCGTCCGCACGAGAGGAAGCGAGCGCCGAATCTCCTGTTGTTCTAGGAGTTTACCCGTGGCGCGTTTCTTCGCCGGGGCTGCGGCCTGCTTTCTGATGCTTACCGGCGCCTTTCTGCTTTGGCAGGGCCGCGCGGAAAACCCCACGCTCATCCCGCCTGCACCCAAGGCGTTGCCCGCGTCCCAGTCCGTGCTTGGGCCGCGCACGGTTCTCACGCCGCCCGAAGCCAGCCCCAAGAGCCGCGAGGAGAAGCGCTTCTCCCGCGCCGACAAGGACAAGAATGGTCGGATCGAGCGGGAGGAACTTCTTGCACCGCGTCGCAAGGCCTTTGCCAAGCTCGACAGCAATCACAACGGATCGCTGCAGTTCGAGGAGTGGGCCAACAAGACGATCGACAAGTTCGCGGGTGCCGACAAGGACCGGTCGGGTTGGTTGACGGCCGCCGAATATGCGACCACCGCGCCGCCGCCGCCCAAGAAGAAGCGGTGCAGCTGTTAAGGTTCGAGCCATCGACGAAACAGCTATGGCGCGCGTATGCAGCTGAAATCACTCACCTATACCAGTCTCGCAAGCCTCGATCTCGACATGAGCGACCTCGAAGCCATCTATGGCAGCGCCCGCCATCTCAATGCCCTGGACGGGATCACCGGCCTGCTGGTGTTCAATGGGAACCGCTTCCTGCAGATCATCGAAGGATCGGAACAGGCGATCGACGACCTCATCGAACGGCTGAGGCGCGACCGCCGGCATTCGGGACTGGAGATCCGCGACCAGCGGGACATTGAGGAGCGGGCGTTCCCCGGCTGGTCGATGGAGCTGGTGCGTGTCAGCACCGATTATTCCGAAGCGAAAGAGGCGGTATCCGGGCGGCTTCCGGATGCCGTTCCGCCCCTGATCCGCGAGCGCCTGCTGGCGATGACGGAAAGCATCTCCGGCAACGTGGACATGCGGCACTAGGCCGCTTCGGTCACTTTCGACTCCTGAAGCCAGCCGGCGAGTGCGGTCCGTGCGCGCTCGGTGTACATCTTCTTGCGGTCCGCCTTCTTAGACTTGGGGCCGCCGAGCGGGGGCATCAGTCCGAAATTGACGTTCATGGGCTGGAAGCTGTCGGCATCTGCGCCACCCGTGATGTGGCCGAGCAATGCCCCGAGTGCTGTCTCCGGCGGCGGAGAGGAGAGGGGGCGACCCTTCTGCTCAGCCGCCGCGTACAGCGCTGCCATCAGTCCGACCGCAGCGCTTTCGACATAGCCCTCGCAGCCGGTGATCTGGCCGGCAAAGCGGATGTTGGGCTTCGACTTCAGCCGTAGTTGGGCATCCAGCAGGCGGGGTGAGTTGATGAAGCTGTTGCGATGGATGCCGCCCAGCCGCGCGAACTCGGCATTCTCTAGACCGGGGATGGTGCGGAAGATGCGGACCTGGTCCCCATGCCTCAGCTTGGTCTGGAAGCCGACCATGTTGAACAAGGTGCCGAGCGCATTGTCCTGCCGCAGCTGGACGACAGCGTAGGGCCAGCGTCCCGTGCGAGGATCATCCAGGCCAACGCCCTTCATCGGGCCAAAACGCAGCGTTTCCGCCCCGCGCTCCGCCATCACCTCGATCGGCATGCAGCCTTCGAAATAGGGCGTATCCTTTTCCCACTCCTTGAACTCGGTCTTCTCGCCCTCGTTCAGGGCCGCGACGAAGGTGTGATACTGGTCCTTGTCCATCGGACAGTTGATGTAATCCTTGCCGCCCTTGTCCCAGCGCGCGGCCATCCAGCAGATATCCATGTTCACGCTGTCGCGGTGAATGATCGGCGCAATGGCGTCGAAGAAAGCGAGTGCGTCCGCACCGGTTTCAGTCGCGATCGCGGCGGCGAGCGCCGAGCCCGTCAGCGGTCCGGTCGCAATGATGGTCTGATGATCCGGCAAAGCGTCAACGCGCTCCCGGGCGATGACGATGTTCGGGTGACTGGATACGGCGGCCGTGACTTCCTGGGCGAAGGCTTCACGATCCACGGCAAGCGCAGAACCGGCGGGGACCCGGTGCTGGTCGGCGCAGCGCATGATCAGGGAGCCGAGCGTCCGCATTTCCTGGTGCAGCAGGCCCACCGCATTGTTGTCGGGATCGTCGGAACGGAAGCTGTTGGAGCAGACCATCTCCGCGAGACGGTCGGACTCATGCGCCGGCGTCGTATCGCCGCCACCACGCATTTCCGACAGGCGTACGCGCAGACCGGCCTCGCCCAGTTGCCAGGCGGCCTCGGAGCCCGCCAGCCCGCCGCCAATGATGTGAATGTCAAAGGACATGCCGGTGAAATAGCGACGACGCGAGAAGTCACAAGCGCTGGCGGGAGCGGGCCAGCAAGTCGCCCTCAAATATCGACCTACTGTAACTGATTGTGCGCAATGTCTGCTTTCGACCCATTGCTATGAGCTTAGTGTCTGTTCCGACCTAAGCGACATAAGCCCTGAGCTAGTTCCCGGTAGTTCCCCCAATTAACTCAATCCCGTGACGCCACTACCGCGATTGCCAGATGGATGTGGGTTAAGCCCGCCTTGAGGGCCGAGGCTCACCTCCACCTGCTGGCAATTGGAACAAGCGGGGCTCAGATGACGGACCGTATTCACGTAGGCCTGCTTTCAGCAGTCGCCATGGCTTTGATCGTAAGTCCTGGCCTGTCGTCATGCTCAAAACCAGCGGAGCAAAATGCCGCTCAGGCAAATGCAGCCGAGGAAAATGCGGGCGCGCAGGAAACTAGCGAGCAGGCGCCCTCAAACGATCAGAGCACACAGAACGCGAAAGCCCTGCTGAAATCCATGTCGGACTATCTCGCGGCGCAGAAGAGCTTCTCATTGAGCTATGACTCGGTGTTCGAGGTAGTCTCTGACCAGCACCAGAAGTTCCAGATTGCGACGTCCGGAACAGTCGACATGACCCGGCCGGACAAGATCCGGGCGACACGCAAGTCGGGCTTCACCGACACCGAGACGGTGTTCGACGGGAGGACGCTGACCATATACGGCAAGAGCAAGAACGCGTATGTGCAGGCGGAAGTACCCGGGACGGTCGACAATCTGATCGATCAGTTGCGCGACAGATTCCATCGGCAACTGCCGGGAGCCGACCTGCTCGGTTCCAACGTATACGACGCACTGATGACCGACGTCACTGACGTGAAAGACCTCGGAAGCGGTGTGATCGGCGGACAGGAGTGCGATCACCTCGCGATCCGCGCCAAGGAAACCGACTGGCAGATCTGGATCGCACAGGGCGCAAATCCGTATCCCTGCCGTTACGTGATCACCAGCAGGGGGGTCGACCAGGCGCCCCAATTCACGATGACGATCCGTGATTGGAAGGCAGGAAGCGCCGCCGACTTCAGTTTCAAGCCGCCTGGGGGTGCGACGAAGCTGGACGCCAAGGATCTCGAGACGCTCAAGGAAACGAGCGACCTGCCAGAGAATTACAGGATTGGAGCGGCTAAATGACCATGCCCAGGACCTTGAGGTATGTTTTGCTGGCGTCGGGTGTCGCCATCGTCGGAATAGAGATGGCTAACACGCTGACAACGACGGGCTCGTGGAGCCTGATTACTCCGGCCGAAGCCAGAGTGGGCCGTCCCTTGACGCCCGTCAGTGTGGCTGGCGTTGCTCGACGAACGACACGGCGGTGCGCAGCTGGCGTATACAATTGCTGACTTGGAGGTCCCGTCGTGCTGGTGAGGGAATTTCCCGATTTCCGACGACCCATGCCCCAGCTCGCACGCACAGAAAGGAAGCCGTTATGAAATACGCCTTGGCAAGCTTCGTCGCGATCACAGGGACACTGTCGGCCCCAACGTCAGCACAGCAGCCCCTTGATGCCAGTTGCTCCGCGTCGGCAACGCAAACGACGGGCTACGTGCCCGGAACGGACACCGGTCCGGATGGCAGCCGGGTCCAAGGAGCGGCTCGCGGCGCAGCGGCAGGAGCGGCGGCAGGTACCGTGCAAAACAACCGATACGACAATGGTCCCGATGCGCTGAAGGACGCCAATCGCGAGGACAAGGCGAAGAGCGGCGCAGCGGTCGGCATGGCCGCGGCGGGCTCACGCAACCGACAGGATCGCCGCCAGGACA
>JBJMUK010000148.1:0-3577 GCA_045811225.1 Sphingomicrobium sp.
GGCGGCCTCACGAGCTTCACACGCATGGGGTGATCGGGGCCAACGCAAACGGCGAAAGTGCAAGGAGAACTGATGAATACGCGCCAAATGTACGACCCCCGAAAGACGTTCGATCCCGTCAGGCGGCTCATTTCGAAGACGACCGATCCGCATCAGCGCGCGATCCTCGAGAACCACCACATCCATGGTCTTCTCGAAGTGACCGGACGCTGGGAGCAGATCCTGACCCCATCGCTCACCGTCGACCATCCGCACTATTGCCACAGCGACGGTCAGCGCACCACGGTGTATGACGGGCGTGCCGAAGTGGCGACCTTCTACCGTGGCCTGAGCGATTCCGGGATGTTGAATCTGCTCGGTCCGCTAGGCGACGAGTACATGGTCAGTGACTGGGGGTTCGCCACGTATGGCATATGGGGGTTCCAGCTCGCCGGACCCATGGCGCAGGCCCTCGGGTTCGAAGTTGACGACCTCGATGCCCATTACTACATGACCCAGTATCAAACGCAGGTGTGGCGCTACAACGCCGACGCCAAGCTCCTGGGTGAGAACATCCTCGCCGATCCGGGGACACGCACCTTCTGGAAAATGGACGCCTCGGAGGTTCGAACGGTCAAGGAGCAACTGGCCGTATTGGAGGCGCAGTACCAGGAAGCAGAACAACTCCCTCAGTACCGGAAACTGCTGGCAGTTTCTGCGTGAGGGCATCAAGCGGCGACCGTCCCGAACAGTCGAACAACCGCCTCCCGCAGCCATCGCACGGCGGGGTCGGTGTGGAACCGCGGGTGCCAGAACTGCCGGATCGGGTACGGCTTGATGTTGATCGGAGGCTCCACGATGCGCAGGTTCTCGATGCGGATGAAGTAGTCCGCGATCGATCGCGGCACGGTCACGATCATGTCGGTATTGGCGATGATCGACGGCACCGGAAGGAAGTTGACCGTCTTCAGCTGAACCCGGCGCGTGATGCCCTTTTCCTTCAACAGCGCTTCGAAGAACTCCTCGCTGATGCCCTTCGGATGCACGACGGCATGCGAGAGTTCCATGAAGCGACGCATGCTGACGCGTGACGAGGTCACGGTGGGGTGGTCCGCTCGTACGAGGCAGACGAGCGTGTGCATGAAGATCTGCTGCATGTAAAGGACGGGCCGTTCCAGATTGGGAAAGATCCCGAGCGCCAGGTCGCACCGGCCGTCCTCCAGCGCAGCATCGACCTCGCCTGTCGCGAACGGCTCGGACCGCAGATTGCAGTGGGGCGCTTCTCGGGCCAGGTAGGCCATCAAAGGCGGCAGGAAGTGCAACTCGCCGACGTCGAGCATCGTGACAACGAAGTCGCGATGGGAAGTTGCTGGATCAAACGCGGGCTGGTTCTGCGCCTCGCCACTGAAGTCGGATATGGCCTTGGCCGCGGCTTCGGCCAGCTGCGTGCAGCGAGGCGTCGGCAGCATGCCTGTGGGCGAGCGCACGAACAGCGGATCGTTGAAGACCTTTCGCAGCCGGCCCAGCGCAAGGCTTGTTCCGGGCTGGCTCAGCTCGAGTTCTGCTGCGGCTTTTGAGACGCTGCGCGTCTGGTGCAGCGCGACGAGCACGCGCAGCAAGTTGAGGTCGAAGCCGTTCATTTGTCCGCCAAATATCAAGATTGAGGATCGCTTTATTGTCGAAATTTTGATGGACGTCAATACTCCGCGCCACGCAATTCACAACCGGTGTTGCGGCAAAACGAACGGAGACAAGACATGAACATCTTTGAGGTGGGTGGTGGCCGAGTTGCCGTCGCGCTGGCGGCGGTGCTCGCTTGCGCTGGCGCACATGCCGTGGAACTCGACCTGGGCGAGTCCGACTGGCAGGCGCGCTTTGACAACACGATCAAGGGCGGTCTCATGTACCGCACGCGTCCGGCCGATCCGGCGCTGGTCAACTCGTTTCGATTGCTTGTCCCGGGCGTGCCGGCCTCGGCCTTCCCGCAAGCGCTGAACTTCAACGCCGGCGACGACAACTTCCGCAACCGGGGGCTTGTCTCCAAGCGCGTCGACCTGCTTTCCGAATTCGATGCGGTCTATCGCAAGGACTTCGGCCTTCGCCTGAGTGCCGCCGCCTGGTACGACGCAGCGTATCGCGGTACGACGCAAGCCACGGACCCGTTCAACGGTCAAACCCCGCTGAACGAGTTCCCACGCGAGACGCGGGACTTGGCTGGCAAAAAGGCGGAGATGCTCGATGCGTTCGTCTTCGGGCGATGGGATCTGGGCGCAGGGCGCAATCTCAGCCTGCGCGCGGGTCGACAGGCGCTGCAGTACGGTGAGAGCCTCTTCTTCGGCGACAACGGCATCGCGCGAGCGCAAGGGCCGGTCGACATTCTCAAGTTGCTCTCATCGCCGAACTCGCAATTCAAGGAAATCATCCGCCCGGTGCCGCAGGTGTCGGCGCAATTGCAGCTCACGCCCAAGTTGTCGGTCGGCGGGTATGCGCAGTTCCGCTGGGAGGCCGACCGCCTGCCGCCCGCGGGAAGCTACTTTTCGATCTCGAACGTCATCTGGGGCTCTACCCCTCCCGAGTTCGCCGGTATTCCGGGCGTCGGCAATTTCGTGCTGTCGCCTTCCGGGGACCGCAAGCCGAGGGATTCCGGCCAATTCGGCGCCCAGGTCAAGTGGCGTCTGGACGAAACCGATCTTGGCTTCTACGCCGCCCGCTACCACGACAAGGGTGGCCAGCTTTACGGTCAACTGAACCCGGGCGGCACGCCGGGGCCGGGCGGCACGCTGCCAGGCAACTGGTATTTCGCATTCCCGGAAGGGGTCAAGGTCTATGGCGCGAGCGCGACGCGGTCCGTCGGCGACTTCAACTTTGCCGGCGAGGCGTCCATTCGCGACAACATGCCGCTGCGCACCAGCAACAAGATCTTCGGATTCTTTCCCGGCCAGCCCGAACCGCGAATTGCGACGGGCCGTACCGCGCACCTGAACCTGTCGACGCTGGCTACCTTCGGTCCGAGCTTCGTTGCACGCGAATCGAGCCTGATCGCGGAAATCGCGTGGAACCGCGTGCTGCATATGAAGGATCCCGACGCCACGCTCGACCCCGGTCGCACGCGTGATGCCACTGCAATGCAGTTGATCTTCACGCCCAGTTATCGGCAGGCGCTGCCGGGTCTGGACCTGAGCGTCCCGATCGGCCTGCGCTACGTGCTGGATGGGCGTTCATCGATCACGCAGTGGGACGCCCGCGGGAATGGCAGCGCCAATATCGGGCTGGAAGGCAACTACCAAGGTGTATGGCAATTCGCCTTGACCTACACCAAGTTCATCGGCAAGGCCGTTCCGTTCATCGATTACTCGCCGGCCCTGGCAGGCGGCGTTCCGAAATTCGGCGATGGCAACGCGGCCGCCGATCGCGACTTCGTTGCGCTCACTTTGCGCCGCACGTTCTGATGAAGGAGACCCACATGACTCGACATTTCTTTTCCGCCGCTGCTTGCCTGGCCATGCTGATGGCGCCCCTGGCCGCCTCGGCCGGCGTCAGCGCCGCGGAGGCCGCGCGCCTGAAGACGGAACTCACGCCGTTGGGCGCAGAGAAAGCC
>JBJMUK010000149.1:0-5687 GCA_045811225.1 Sphingomicrobium sp.
CTCCGGCCCGATGATCCGCGCGTCCGGCATCCCGTGGGACATCCGCCGCAGCCAGCCTTACGAAGTCTATAGCCAGATGGAATTCGACGTTCCCGTCGGCACCAAGGGCGATTGCTACGACCGCTTCATGGTCCGCGTCGAGGAAGTGCGGCAGAGCTGGCGCATCGCGCGGCAGTGCCTGAAGGAAATGCCGCAAGGCCCGGTCGGGACGCTCGACCGCAAGGTGATGCCGCCACCGCGCGCCGAGATGAAGACCTCGATGGAAGCGCTGATCCATCACTTCAAGCTCTACACCGAAGGCTATCACGTGCCCGCGGGCGAAGTGTATGTCGCGACCGAAAGTCCCAAGGGCGAGTTCGGCGTCTATCTCGTCGCCGACGGCACCAACCGGCCTTACCGCTGCAAGATCCGCCCCACCGCCTTCAGCCATCTGCAGGCGATGGACTTCATGATGAAGGGCCACATGCTCGCGGACACGACCGCCGTGCTGTCCGCCATCGACGTCGTCTTCGGGGAGTGCGACCGGTGATTGGGAGGCAGTCTTTCCGAGAACAAGTGGGCCGGTCCTTCCGGAATGATCCGTTCTTCTACTTGCCTGTGCGCTTGGCGCCGCTCGGGATCGGGCTCTTGGGGTATATCGGTGCCCAGTGGATTGAGGATGAGCGAGAGTTCCTGGCCTTCCTAGTTCTCTCGGGTGCGTTGCTCGTCGGCTGGCTATTTTCCGTATGGCGCTGGAGTCGGCCACGCTTTCTTCGACGGAAGGGCGTTGAGCGGAGAAGGCGCGCGCGCACTTCGATAACTGCGGCGGATAACGCGAATGTCTGACCGCATCACCATCACCCACCGCATGATCGAGTGCTACAATGCGCAGGACGCCGACGGCTATGTGGCGTTGATGACCGAGGACGCTTCAGAAGCGGGTTACCGCGCCGCAGTACTGCGCGATGGCAGGGAAGGCGTGCGCGAGGGCCTCAAGGCCATGTTCGTGCAATTTCCCGAAAATCGAGCGGACATTCTCTCCAGTCACGAGCTTGGCGAATATGTCGTGCTCCACGAGCGCGTCGCCCGCAGCTCCGACAGCGAGCCCTTCGAAGTCATGTCCGTCTACAGCTTCGTGGGCGATCAGGTGCAGCGTGTGGAGTTCATCCGCTAATGGCCGGCCCGACCATCATCCCTGACGAGGCGGAGGTTCGTGCGCGCTGGTCTGGCTTCCAGTGGACGCCGGAGAACGCGAAAAAGGCCGCGGAAATCATCGCGCGCTACCCGGAAGGCCGGGCGCAGTCAGCGTCCATCCCGTTGCTCGATCTTGCCCAGCGGCAGGTCGGTGAGGAGACGAACACCCAAGGATGGCTCCCCGTGCCGGTGATGGAGTTCGTCGCGGCTGAGATCGACACCACGCCGATCCGCATCATGGAGGTCGCAACCTTCTACACGATGTTCAACCTCGCTCCGGTCGGCAAATATCATGTCCAGGTGTGTGGGACGACGCCCTGCATGCTGCGGGGGTCGGACGATGTTCTGGAGGCCTGCTACAAGAAGGGCCTGAAGAAGGGCCACACCACGCCCGACGGGCTGTTTACGCTGACCGAGGTCGAATGCCTCGGCGCCTGCGCCAATGCGCCGATGGTCCAGATCAACGATGACAATTACGAGGATCTGACGAAGGACAGCATGACCGCGATCCTCGACGCGCTCGCCTCCGGCAAGGCGCCCGCGCCCGGCCCGCAGATCAAGCGACAGACCAGCTGTCCGGAAGGCGGCCCGACGAGCCTGAAGAAGATGGCCGAGCGCAATTATGATTACCGCAGCCAGTGGAACACGGCCACGGGAGGGGAGGGCGCATGATCGGCCTCGTCATCGGCGTGATCGTCGCGATCCTTCTGATCGGCCTCGTGCTGAAGGTGCTGAAGCTCGCGATCATCATCGCGCTTGCGGTCGGCCTCGTCATGCTCGCGCAGAACATGTTCGGGACGAAGCGGATCAAATGAGCATCGTCGCCATCCTCGTTGCCGTAGTGCTCGCCTTTTTGGCGTTCCGCTTCATTACTGGCATGATCAAGTTCGGGATCATCGCGCTGATCGTGCTTGGCCTGATCTATCTGTTCGCGAACGGGGGGCTCAACTGATGGGCTATACCGGGCCGCTGTCCGACAAGGACCGCATCTTTACCAACGTCTACGGCTTTCAGTCACCGGACCTGAAAGCGGCGCAGGCGCGCGGCGATTGGGATAATACCACCAAGCTGATGCAGATCGGCCAGGACGCCATCATCGACGTGGTGAAGGAGTCCGGTCTCCGCGGCCGCGGCGGTGCGGGCTTCCCGACGGGCATGAAGTGGAGCTTCATGCCCAAGGAGCCCAAGCCGGGTAAGCCGAACTTCCTCGTCATCAACGCCGACGAATCCGAGCCCGGTTCCTGCAAGGACCGCGAGATCATCCGCCACGACCCGCACAAGCTAGTCGAAGGCGCGCTGATTGCCGGTTTCGCGATGCGGGCGCGTGCGGGCTACATCTACATCCGCGGTGAGTTCATCCGTGAGACCGAAGCACTGCGCAAGGCGGTTGCCGAGGCTTATGCGGCGGGCCTGCTCGGCAAGAATGCCGCCGGTTCAGGCTATGACTTCGACCTGTTCGTCCACCGCGGCGCCGGCGCCTACATTTGCGGTGAAGAAACCGCGATGCTGGAAAGCCTCGAAGGCAAGCAAGGCAAGCCACGGCTGAAGCCGCCGTTCCCCGCGGGGGCGGGCCTCTACGGTTGCCCAACTACCGTCAACAATGTCGAGAGCATCGCCGTAGTGCCGACGATTCTACGGCGCGGTGCGGAATGGTTCGCCGGCTTCGGACGCGAGAAGAATGAAGGCACCAAGCTGTTCCAGCTTTCCGGCCACATCAACACGCCCTGCGTCGTTGAGGAATCGATGGGGATCAGCTTCCGCGAGCTGATCGACCGGCATGGCGGCGGCATCCGCGGCGGTTGGGACAATCTGCTTGCGGTGATCCCCGGCGGTTCATCCGTGCCGCTGGTGCCTGCCGAGCAGATCATGGACGCGCCGATGGACTTCGACGGGCTAAAGGCGCTCGGTTCCGGGCTAGGTACCGCGGCGGTGATCGTCATGGACAAGTCGACCGACATCGTCCGTGCGATCAGCCGGCTCAGTTACTTCTACAAGCATGAGAGCTGCGGTCAGTGCACGCCCTGCCGCGAAGGTACCGGCTGGATGTGGCGGACGATGGAGCGCCTGCGGGAAGGCGATGCCGATGTCGCCACCATCGATCGGCTGCTCGACGTGACCAAGCAGGTTGAAGGCCACACCATCTGCGCGCTCGGCGACGCCGCCGCCTGGCCAATCCAGGGCCTGATCCGGCACTTCCGCCCCGAAATCGAGCGCCGCATCGCCGAGCGCGCGGGGCGCACGATGCTGGAGGCAGCGGAATGAGCATCCCGCTGATCGCCGGCATTGCCGTGCTCGTCATCATCATCGCCATCGCGCTGACCCAGCGCTCCGGTCCGCGCGTGACGCACATTGATCGCGTCGTCGAACAGGACAAGGATGAAGGGCGATGAAGGTCGATGTCGGTGCAGCCATGCGGCTTGTCGTCGTCTCGACGCTTGTCCTCTCGCTCATTCCGGGCGGTCGGGCTTTTGCCCAGGACACCGGCCACGTCGTCGAGGAGTTCAAGCGGGCGCACATCGATCCGAAGAAGGAGAACGATCCTGCGGCATTGCAGCGCCTGATCTATGACTTTGGCGCCTGCGTGATCCGGAGCAAGCGGCGTGCCGCGCAGCCTTTCCTGGAAACCTTCCCTTCCAGTCCGGAAGCGGCGAGGGCCTCGCAAAAGCTGGCTGTCGACGATTGCGTGGACAGCGGCGAAATGAAGTTCTCTCCCGAGGCCCTTCGCGGCCCCATGTACCAGGCGCTTTATCGGGCCGATTTCGGCAAGGCACCGGTTACTGGGCTGCGCGACGCACCGCAGGTTGATTATGCCGCGAATGCCCAGGTTCAGCCCGGCGACGTGCGCTTGGCTCTCCGGCGTTTCGCGGACTGCGTCGTCCGGAAGGACGAGGATGGAACCCGCAAGGTCGTGATGAGCGGAGTTGGGTCGAGTGAAGAAGCAAGCGCCATCCAATCTCTTGGGCCGCTAATGAATGGCTGCGTCGAGAAAGGCGTTGAACTCCGGTTCACCCGGCCATTGCTGCGGGCTCTCTTCATCGAGACTTCGTACCGGCTATCGGTGGCTCGCGCACGGCAGCTCGCTAGCTCGGGTAGTGTGCAATAATGCCTAAAGTCACCGTCGACGGCGTCGAGATCGAAGTTCCGCAGGGTGCGACCGTGCTGCAGGCGTGTGAGCTTGCGGGCAAGGAGATCCCGCGCTTCTGCTACCATGAGCGGCTGAGCATCGCCGGCAATTGCCGAATGTGCCTGGTTGAGGTCGCGCCGGGGCCGCCGAAGCCCCAGGCATCGTGCGCTCTCCCTGCAGCCGACGGCCAGACGATCAAGACCGACACGCCGATGGTCAAGAAGGCGCGCGAAGGCGTGATGGAGTTCCTGCTCATCAACCATCCGCTCGACTGCCCGATCTGCGACCAGGGCGGCGAGTGCCAGCTGCAGGACCTCGCCGTGGGCTACGGCGGCTCGAACTCGCGCTACCAGGAAGCCAAGCGCGTCGTCGTGAACAAGAACCTCGGCCCGCTGATCGCGACCGACATGACGCGCTGCATCCACTGCACGCGCTGCGTTCGTTTCGGCCAGGAGATCGCCGGCGTCATGGAGCTCGGCATGGCGAATCGCGGCGAGAACTCCGAGATCATGACGTTCGTCGGCAAGACGGTGAATTCGGAGCTGTCCGGCAACATGATCGACTTGTGCCCTGTCGGTGCGCTCACGTCCAAGCCGTTCCGTTACAGCGCCCGCACCTGGGAGCTCGTGCGCCGCAGGACCGTGAGCCCGCACGACGGCCTCGGCAGCAACCTGATCGCGCACGTGAAGAACGATCGCGTGATGCGCGTGCTGCCTTCGGAAAACGAAGCGATCAACGAGTGCTGGATCTCGGATCGGGACCGCTTCTCGTACGACGCCTTGAACAGCGAAGACCGGCTGCTCCACCCCATTATCAAGCGCAACGGCCGGTGGGAGGAAGCGGACTGGCAGATCGCGCTGGAGTACGTGGTGAAGGAGCTGGCGCGCGTCCGCGACAACGCAGGGGGCGCGGCGATCGGAGCGATCGGCTCGCCGCACGCGACCGTCGAAGAGCTGTACCTGCTGCAGAAGCTGGCGCGGGGGCTGCAAAGCGACAACGTCGACTTCCGCCTGCGCCAGAGCGACTTCAGCAACGAAGGGAAATCGACGGCAGAGCCGTGGCTCGGCATGTCGATCGCCGACTTCGCCAGGCTCGACCGCTACTTCATCATCGGCAGCTACCTGCGCAAGGATCAGCCGCTTCTCTCGCATCGCGTGCGCCAGGCCACCAAGCGCGGTGCCGAGCTCTCGCTGCTGCACGCGGTCGATGACGATCTCCTGATGCGCGTAACGGGCAAGACGATCGTTCCTCCGTCGGCGATGGTGGCTGCGCTGTCGGCCATCGTGGCTGCCGCTGCGGACGGCTCCAGCGTCGCCCGGGACGATTCGCTCCGGGACGTCGCCGTCGACGACGCGGCTCGTGCCATCGCAGCGAGCCTCGCCGGCGGCAA
>JBJMUK010000150.1:0-6768 GCA_045811225.1 Sphingomicrobium sp.
CTCGCTATCGAAGGTAATGAATTCAGGGACTTGGCGATCCAGGCGGTGTTATCCCGTACTTGACTCTGACGCCATGAAGGCAGAGCTTCCAGCATCTGCTTCGGGGCATCGACGAACGGGGGTTCATTATGAAGATATTCAAAGGTGTGCTGCTTGCGGCCATTTCCACCGCAACCGCACTCACGCCGGCAAGCGCCAATCACAGCTGGGGCAATTACCACTGGGCGCGCACCGCCAATCCGATCAAGCTCCAGGTCAATACGGCCCTGACCGGGACCTGGTCCGCTTTCAGCGCGACGGCGATCGGACAGTGGAATCAGTCCACCAAGCTGGACTTCTTCGCGACCAAGCAAGTGACCGTGAGCACTAAAAAGTGCGACCCGATTGCGGGTCAGATTCTGGTCTGCAATGCCGGCTATGGTCAGCGCGGGTGGCTTGGAATTGCATCGATCTGGGCAAACGGCGACCACATCACACAGGCGACCACGAAGCTGAACGACACTTATTTCAGCATGGCTCGCTACAACAGCGATGCTTGGCGCGCGATGGTGACCTGCCAGGAAATCGGCCACGATTTCGGTTTGGCGCACCAGGACGAGAACTTCTCGAACACGAACGTCGGCTCGTGCATGGATTACACTAACGATCCGTCCGGCAAGGCGGGCACCAATGGGTCATTGGCGAACCTCGCCCCGAACAGCCATGACTATGGCCAGCTCGATACGATTTACGGCCATCTCGACTCGACCAGCACGGCGATCGCTTCCAGCACCAATTTCGGTATTCGACAGGTTGGAAAGCCCGCTACGGCCGCGCAAGGCAGGGATGCAGGTGTCGGCGACACGATGGCTTCCTGGGGCCGGGCAATGCACGAGGACGGCAAGGGCCGGCCGGACATCTTCATTCGCCAACTCGCAGACGGGCGAACCGTGATCACGCACGTCCTGTGGGCACCGGACGCTAAGGGTACCGAGGCCAACTAGCCTACACGGATGATGTAGACCGGCGGATCAGCCGGTCGATCGTCAAGCGACGGGCACACCGAACAGGTCGTGCTCGTCGCTGTCCTCAACGGTCACACGCACGATATCGCCCTGCGACAAATGGCCGGCGTCCCGAAGGTGAACCTCGCCGTCGATCTCTGGCGCGTCGGCCTTGGAGCGGCCAGTCGCGCCCCCGCTTTCCGCGTCAACCGCATCGATGATGACATCCAGTTCCCGGCCAACCTTGGCGGCGAGCTTCTCTGCGCTGATGCGAGCTGTAAGCTCCATCACGCGCGCGTAGCGTTCTTCCTTCACTTCGTCCGGCACATGGCCGGGCAGGGCGTTGGCCGCCGCACCCTCGACCGGCTCGAACCTGAACGCTCCGACACGATCAAGCTGCGCTTCTTCAAGCCATTGCAGCAGGTAATCGAAATCCGCCTCGGTCTCGCCCGGGAAGCCGACGACGAAGCTCGAACGGATGGCAATGTCCGGGCAGATCTCCCGCCAGTTGCGGATACGCTCGAGCACCTTGGCCTCGTTGGCCGGACGCTTCATCGCCTTCAGCACTGACGGGCTGGCGTGCTGGAACGGGATGTCCAGATAAGGAAGTACCAGTCCTTCCGCCATCAGCGGAATGATCCGATCGACGTGCGGATAGGGATAGACATAGTGCAGGCGCACCCAAGCCCCAAGCTTCCCGAGCTCACGGGCGAGGTCGGTCATGTGCGCGCGAACCTCGCCGCCCTTCCAGGGCCAGGCAGCATGCTTGAGATCAACGCCATAGGCTGACGTGTCCTGGCTGATGACCAGAAATTCGCGAGTTCCGGCCGTGATCAGCTTCTCGGCCTCGCGCAGGATTGCATCGGGCCGGCGGCTGGCAAGATCGCCGCGCAGGCTCGGGATGATGCAGAAGGCGCAGCGATGGTTGCAGCCCTCGGAAATCTTCAAATAGGAATAATGGCGAGGCGTGAGCTTCAGGCCGCTTTCCGGAACGAGGTTCAGAAAGGCGTTGGCCGGCATCGGTGCCGCATCGTGAACTGCGCCGACGACTTCTTCATACTGGTGCGCGCCCGTCACCGCGAGGACGTTGGGGAAGCGTTCGCGGATCACATCCGCTTCCTTGCCCATGCAGCCGGTAACGATCACCCGGCCATTCTCCGCGATGGCCTCGCCGATCGCTTCCAGACTTTCTTCCTTGGCGCTGTCGAGAAAGCCGCAGGTGTTAACCAGCACCACGTCGGCGCCGGCATAGTCGGCGGACATCGAATAGCCGTCGGAGCGCAGCTTGGTCATGATCCGCTCGCTGTCGACGAGATTCTTCGGACAGCCGAGCGAAACCAGGCCCACGCGCGGGGCTTCGGGGAGAGTGATTGTGTTCATCGGGAAGGCTGGGGCCAATATAGGAGAATTCAGGCAAAAGCGAGGCCGGTGACGGCTCAGGCGTTGTCAATAATCTCCAGGATGCGGTCACCGGCAGCCAGTTTCCCGAACTCCGGATCCTGCGGCCCGTGTGACCGCCCGTCGCGGATTAGCCGGACAGGTTGGCCAGTGCAGATCGCGGAAACATCGGCGCCGACTTCCTCGGCAGCGACCAGCCGCTCCCGCAGCATGACGCGGCCGGCAGTGCTCGCGAGGTCCGCAAGATAGTCGGCCCGGTGCGGCCCCTGGAGAGAACTGGCCAGCAGCAGGCCGGAGAAGCTGACCGGGTTAATGACCGTATCAGCGCCTGCCTGCCGTGCGATATCCTCATTGTCGTCGTCACGGATCGTCACGCTGATCTTGATGTCCGGCGCCATCTTGCGGGCGGTGAGCACGATAAGGACGTTGCTGTCGTCCCTGCCTGTTGAAACGAGCAGGGCAGAAGCCGACTCGATCCGGGCCGCAGAGAGCGTCTCATTGCGGCTGGCATCAGCCTGCAGGACGGCAACGCCGCATTCCCTTGCCTCAGCAATCGCGGCTTCGTCCGTGTCAATCACTACGATGCGTCGAGGGTCCGTGCCTGACGCGAGCAGTTCCTGAAGGGCTTTCGAATTACTTTCACCGGACCCGGCCAGCACGATGTGCTCCCGCAGGTTCTTCTGAATTAACTGCATGATCCACCTGTTCCAGGTCTGTTTGATGGCGAACGTGTAAGCGGTCCCGGCAAGCAGCAGCAGGAAGATGATCCTGATCGGCGAGACGATGAATGCGTCGAACATCCGCGATCGATCGGAGACCGGGACAATGTCCCCGTAACCGGTGGTCGTGGCACTGATCATCGTGAAGTAAAGCACGTCGGTGAAGCTGACGCTGCCGTCGTGGGAATCCTTCAGGCTGCCCCGTTCCAGCCAATGAACGGCAACGATGAAGCCGAACATCGCGAACAACATTGCGAGCCGGATGGCCAGTTGTGTCCACACACTCAGGGACGATTTGCGACGCAGGGTCATGTGCCTCGGCCCGGCTCTCGGCATATTCATTCCCGGTTGTTGCGAAGTGCCAACGACCATCTCAGCCGTTGGCTCCCACCCCTGCAACGGACTGGCGCCATCTGTTCCCCGTGGTTAAGAGCGCGCGTCCGCACAGGAGTGAAGTATGCGCATTGCGATGATTGGTACCGGTTACGTGGGGTTGGTGTCCGGTGCCTGCTTCGCCGATTTCGGCCATGACGTGGTCTGCGTCGACAAGGACGCAAGCAAGATCGATGGCCTCCATGCGGGCCGCATGCCGATCTGGGAGCCGGGCCTCGATAACCTGGTCAAGGCCAATGCGGAGCGCGGACGGCTAACCTTCACAACCGATCTCGCTGAAGGGGTCAAGGATGCGGAGGCTGTCTTCATCGCTGTTGGAACGCCTGCCCGGCGCGGCGATGGGCATGCGGACTTGACCTTCGTCTACCAGGCCGTTCGGGAACTGGCGGCGCACATTCAGCCCGGTACCGTCGTCGTGACCAAGTCCACCGTGCCGGTCGGCACCGGCGACCGCATCTGCGAACTGCTGGAGGAGGAAGGTGCCAAGGGCATTTCGGTTGCTTCGAACCCCGAGTTTCTTCGGGAAGGCGCGGCAATTGCCGACTTCAAGCACCCCGACCGCATCGTCGTCGGTGCGGAGGACGAGCATGCGCGCGACGTGCTCAAGGAAATCTATCGTCCGCTGTTCCTGAACCGGGCACCGATCCTGTTCACGGGGCGCCGCACCGCGGAGCTCACGAAATATGCGGCCAATGCATTCCTGGCTGTGAAGATCAGCTTCATCAACGAAATCGCCAACCTTTGCGAGGCAGTAGACGCGGATGTCCAAGACGTAGCCCGCGGGATCGGCCTCGATAATCGTATCGGTCCCAAGTTCCTCCACGCCGGACCCGGATATGGCGGCAGCTGCTTCCCGAAGGACACGCTCGCGCTGCTGCAGACAGCGGAGGCCGCGGGTGTCGATCAGCGGATCGTTCGCACCACAGTCGAGGTGAATGATCACCGCAAGAACGAGATGGTGGATCGCATCGCGAGCGCCCTTGGCGGCTCGCTGGAAGGCAAGCGCATCGGGCTGCTCGGCCTCGCGTTCAAACCGAACACGGACGATATGCGCGACGCTCCGTCATTGCCGATCGTCCAGGGGCTCAAGGAGCGTGGCGCGACGGTTACTGCCTTCGATCCGGTGGCGCGGCACCAGGCTGAGCCGATGATGCCACACGTCGAATTCGCCGCCGACGCCTATGGCGCCGTGCGCGACGCCGATGCGCTGGTCATCGTGACGGAGTGGGATGAGTTCCGGGCGCTCGACCTGGATAAGCTGGCCGCAACCATGCGCGGCAAGGTGCTGGTCGATTTGCGCAATGTCTACGATAAGCTAGAAGCGGAGCGAGCGGGCCTCATGTACTGGGGGATAGGCCGCGGAAAGCTTCAGGCGACCTCCGCCCGCTAGCGGAAGCCGCGCACTTCAAGCGCAGGAGCTCTGGGAATGTTGCCCATCGGTGAGAGGCTTCACAGCGGTGAAGCGGCACGCTCGGCGCGTGAGATCAGGCGCCCGCGTGGAATATAGTCCCGACGTGAAGCGGGCGGTTGTGAAGCAGGAACCCCGCCGTTCCATCCTGACGCGGCGGCGCTTCCAATTGCTTGGCGCGCTGATTGCCGGTGCCTTGATGCCCTATCTGGTCCGTGGGTGGATCAACCCTCTGGCGTTCGACCGCGCCACCGCCATCAACGCGCTGACGGGCAACATCCTGGCTGTCCTGATTACGTTCTGGACGCGGCTTTCACTGGAGCCCTACCCGGGGATCCGGTCGAGCTACGTGATTCTGCCCGCCTCTCTTGCGGGACACGGGCTTGTGATCTTCGGCTTCCTGCTGACTCGCCTGCCTTACGATGTCACGGCGTTGAGCACCGGCTTCATGCTCCACGTGTTTTGGAATTATTCGGTGTACCTGGCCGGTGAGCGGCGGGTGCGCCGGCGCTTTGCGGTCGTCCCCTTTGGAAAAGCGCCGTCGCTGGTCGGCATCGAGGACGTGGACTGGAAGCCGCTGAAGCGTCCCCACCTGGGTGACGCGGCCCAGTGCCATGCAATTGTCGCGGATTTTTCGGCCGACCTGCCGGACAAGTGGGAGTCATTTCTTGCAGACGCGGCGCTGGCCGGCAGAATGGTCTTCCAGGTCAAGCAGTTGTCGGAGTCTCTTACGGGCCGGGTCGAGCTTGACCATCTTTCAGAAAATAGCTTCGGCTCGCTGGTCCCGGCACGTGGCTATTTTCATCTGAAGGCCGTGATCGACTTCATCGTCGCATTCCTGGCGCTTCCCTTCGTATTGCCGGTCATGGCGGTGGCGGCCGTCGCGATCAGGATCGAGGGCGGCGGCCCGACCCTGTTCAAACAGCGGCGCCTTGGACATGCCGGCTCCATCTTCACGGCATACAAGTTTCGCACGATGAAAGTGGTCGAACTGTCGGGCGGTGACGATGCCGTTCGCAAGGCGCTTGCGACCGATGAGGATGATCCGCGCATCACCAAAGTCGGCCGGGTGCTTCGGAAGTATCGCATCGACGAGTTGCCCCAGGTCTTCAACATCCTGAGAGGCGAGATGAGCTGGATTGGCCCCCGGCCGGAGCCAGAGATCCTGTCCCGGTGGTTCGTCGCGGAAATCCCGTTCTACCGTTACCGCCACGTCGTGCGCCCCGGAATATCCGGCTGGGCCCAGGTCAACCAGGGTTACACGAGCGGTGTCGACGGCATCAATCGCAAGCTCCAGTACGACTTCTACTACATCAAATACTTCTCGCCTTGGCTGGACCTGCTGATCCTCTTCAAGACGCTGAAGACGATGCTCACGGGCTCGGGCGCGCGCTGAGCCCATTTGGCTGCAACCGCTGCTCGGCTGTCGTGTGGATGTCCTCTGGACAACCATGCAACTTGTCGACGTCAGCGGCGATGCCGGCAGAATCGATAGCGGCAATATCTTCGCGCAGATCGGCGGCAATTTCGGCGGCTACCTCTCCGAACATGACTCCATGACGATGACGGTGCGGTTCCTCGACGAGAATGGTGACCCGATCGGCGACCCCGTCGATGTAGGTGGCGACCAGAGCCGGGGTGGTTTCACGGTCATCTACCAGAACGTAGCTTTCGTGAACATTCCGCAGGGCACGCGTTCCTTCGAAGTGGTGCTTTCGGCGGATCACGAGACGGGCAGCTACACCGATGGTTATGCCGACAACCTGTTCATCACATTGTCCGAGCGTGTGACGGAATCGATCGCCATCAATCTGACACCGGTCAATGACGCTGGGGTCCCGCAGAGCGATCAGTTCACTACGGACGA
>JBJMUK010000151.1:0-4735 GCA_045811225.1 Sphingomicrobium sp.
ATCCCTTCATCACTCGCCGGAAGATCAGGTTCGCCCACTGCGATCCCGCCGGCATTGCTTATTATCCCCGCTGCTTTGAGCTTTGCGACGGCGCGGTCGAGGACTGGTGCGAGGCATTCCTCGTCTCGCGGCGGATCTTGCATCTCGAGATGGGGCTCGCGCTCCCGACGGTCGACATGGCTGCGACCTTCAAAACGCCCTGCCGTCTTGGCGACGAGCTCGACATCGCGCTGACCGTCCAGGCGGTCGGACGGACCTCGATCCAGCTCTCGACCCATGCGAGCTGCGCCGGCGAGCCGCGGTTCGCCGTTCGGTACACGCAGGTCCTGATGGGGATGGCGGACGCGCGCCCCGTCGAGTGGCCCGCCGAATGGCGCGCCCGGATTGAGTCCCTGCTTTCAGCCAAGACGGAGGTCACCGGCAGCTGATGAACGCCGCGAGCAGAGGCAACGAGCTGAGACGCACGGCGCATGTCGATACCTTCGCGCTCGACAGGCTGCCGGAGCTCCAGGACCAGCCCGAGTTCCTGTTCGACCTCCCCGAGCTCGCCTATCCCGATGAGCTCAATGCGGCGGTCGAGCTCCTGCGCGGCGCCGACGCGCACGCGCTTGCCGTTCTCAATAGCCAAGGCAGCTGGACCTATGGCCAATTGTCGGACCTCTCGGATCGCATCGCTCGCATGCTGGTCGAGGAAGAAGGCCTCATTCCCGGCAACCGGGTGCTTCTCAGGGGACCCAACACCGCCATGCTCTTTGCAGCCTGGCTCGGCGTCCTCAAGGCGGGCGGCATCCTCGTCACGACCATGCCGATCCTTCGTCCAGGCGAGATCGCGACTCTCCTGGAGCGCGCGAAGATCAGCCACGCGATCGTCGACGAGAGGGTCACTGCAGACTTCGACGCGGCGGCAGCGAGCGTTGACCAGCCCTGCGCGGTGCTTCGCTACGCCGGCGACAGTGGCACGGGCGAGCTCGAGCGACGCATGCGGGAGGTGGAACCGGGGTTTTCTAGCCTTGCAACGAGGCGCGACGACATCGCGATGATCGCGTTCACGTCGGGGACGACCGGCAGACCCAAGGGCTGCATCCAGTACCATCGCGACGTGCTCGCATGCGCCGATGGATTCGCACGAACCATATTGAAGCCGAGCGTAGGCGATCGCTGGACCTGCTCGGCGCCGATCGCCTTCACCTTTGGCTTGGGGCAGCAGCTCATCTTCCCGCTCCGCTTCGGTGGAACCGCCGTGACCGTCGAAAAGCCTGGGATCGATGCGCTTCTCGATGCAATCGAGCGGTTCAGCGTCACGACGCTTGCGACCGCGCCGACGGCCTACAAGGCAATGCTCGGGCTGCTGGGTTCAAGAGACATTTCCTCGCTCCACACCTGTGTTTCGGCGGGAGAGCATTTGCCCGCCGCGACCTGGCAGGCATGGCACGAGGCAACCGGCCTTCGCATCGTCGACGGGATCGGCGCGACCGAGATGATGCACATCTTCGTTTCAGCCTCGGGAGACGACATCCGCCCGGGCGCCACTGGCCGCGCCGTTCCCGGCTATCGCGCCTGCGTGCTCGACGAAAGCGGCCGTCCGCTGGAGCACGGCATCGGGAGGCTCGCGGTCAAGGGGCCGACCGGGTGCCGCTACTTCGACGACGAGCGCCAGAAGCAATATGTTCAAGGTGGCTGGAATGTCACCGGCGACACCTACCGAAAGGACGAGGACGGCTACTTCTGGTACGTTGCGCGGTCCGACGACATGATCATTTCCGCGGGCTACAACATCGCCGCGCCCGAGGTCGAAAACGCGCTCTACGGGCATCCGGCGGTGGCCGAGTGCGCCGTCGTCGGAGTGCCGTGCGAGGAGCGCGGGCAGCTGGTCAAGGCCTATGTCGTGCTGGCCCAGGGCGTCGCGCCGGACGAGCAAACGGCAGCCGAGCTGCAAGCGCATGTGAAGCGGGTGATAGCCCCATACAAATATCCGCGCGAGATCGAGTTCGTCTCGAGCCTGCCGAAGACCGCAACGGGCAAGCTCCAGCGCTTCTCGCTTCGCGAACGTTCCGCCTAAAGCCTTAGGAACCCCGCGCTGGAGCGCGTGCTTTGCTCTCAAGAGGATCGCGCGCAGGTGTCCGCTGTGGGTGGGACGGACACTAGCCTTTAGGGCAATATGGAATTGCGGTCGTTTGCCCGGTGCGGCGCAAACCCTGATCGGCTAAGTGGTTCGGCATGTTCGAAGGCTGGGAGAATTTCTACCTGATCGTTGGCCCCTCGGCGGGCGCCCTGATCGGCTTGATGTTCGTTGTCGTAACGCTGACGGCGGGTCGCGAAAGAGACCAGACCGAGCGTGGCAAGCACCTCTATACCTCGCCGATCGTCTGGCACCTTGCGGTGGTCCTTTTGCTAAGCGGAGCCGCAGTCGCGCCGGGGATTAATCGGGAGTGGTTCGGTGTGCTCACCGGCGGTGTGGCGCTGCTTGGATTCCTGATGGGCGTCCGAAGCACGGTCGGGATTGCCCGGGATAAGATCACTGGGCCTGACAACAATATGTTCGATACCTGGTGGTACGGGGTCATTCCGGCGATCGTTTACTTGGGCCTCGCGGGAGCAGCGGTGGCCGTGCTGACAGCGCGGAGCTGGAGTGCGGATGCGGTCGCAGCCGCGCTCATGGCACTGCTGCTGGTGAGCATTCACGCAGAGTGGGACCTGGTGACCTTTCTGGCTGCGATCGCAGAGCCGCCGGACAAACAGCGTAAGCCGCGCAACAAGAGCTAGCCGAGCTCGCGGGTCATTTCGATCATCGTTCGCCGAAAGCCGACGCGCTCGAAGAGTGACTGCGCACCATCGTTCTTGTAAGCGGTGAACAGCAGGACCCGCGGGGCTCCGCGCTTTGTAAATTCGCCGAAGGCCGCGTCTAACAAAGCCGTACCGACGCCTTGGCCGCGATGCGACGCGTCGACCACGAGGTCGTACAGTACGGCCGCCGGGCCCCGAAGCGCCATGTAATCAAAGCCCTCCATCCCCCCGAAAACATAACCGACCACCCCTCCATCGCGCTCGGCGACGAACACGAGCTTTTCTTGCTGATCGATCTGCGACGTGAGGAACCGCCCATAGGCCTGCGGCATGTCAGGCCTCGGCTCGAGAAAACGTTCGGGATCAAAGTCATAATGTTCGATCACCAGCAGAGCGCCAAGCCGACCGAGCACTTCCTCATCATCGGCAATCGCGGCGCGGATAATTGGCGGCAAGGTCATGAGCCCTTTTGCAGTGGTTCGGCCGATGCGCAATGGCGCGTCCTCCACTCTCGCTATGGCCAAATGGGTCGAAAGCTGCCGCCTTATTAGCGGCAGGAATGGGTGGAAAGCAGACATGCGTCGTGGCACGCTTCCGGCATGTTAGTTCTGGAAGCCCTTGCCGCATTTGTGGGTTCGCTCGCCTTCTTGGCGCTCTGCTCCAAGGGCCTCGCCTTTCATTCTGCTTTGTATGCAGCCATCGGCTTCAAGAGTAGCAGCGAGCTTATCTACTCAAGGATGCCTAACGTCCTAAATGCAGCTTGGTGGGCGCTCGCCAGTCTCTCGTCCGCCGTTTTCTCGTCGGCGCTTGTGACCGGCCGTGAGGCGCTTCTGGTGCTTTCCTTGTTCGGTATCGTGGCAACGGTGGCTTACACAGTTGTCCGTGCATTCCGCCTCATGAAAGTCGCGGCCAAGGAAGTAGGCGCGCCGTGGCCTAGTGAACGGTAACGCGGACGGCAGTTTGGGTGGAAAGCTGCCGTTAGCGCAGCTAGGTTTCAGCCGTATGCGTCCCATCGTCACTATCTTGGCTGCGATTGCTGCCTTCCCCGCTCCCGTTCAAGCGCAACCCCAACCTAACCTAGAACGGGGGTTCGCAGGTGCGCTCCGTGGCTGCGAAGAATGGGTGCTCAATCCTGCTAGTTGGGCAGACGGCATAGCTCCATTTGTGAAGACTCTCGGGCTTGGTGCCCAAATGGGGCTCGTCGATAGCGTGGACGAGGTCAATCTTCCGCCAGCGCAACTTCGCCAAGGCAATCACTACTGGCGCATCAATTCCACTCAGGGTGCGGGATACGTCCTCGTTGTCTCTGACCGACTTCCAATGTGTCATATTACGGGAGGTGGAAACGCCGACCTTCAGCCAGCCGTAGAAGCGGTGCTCAGCTCGGCAGACTTCGGAAAGCGGTGGCAACAAGTGAAAGCGGCGTCGAAGGGGGACATGGTGTCCACCCAGTTCCGCAACCGAGAAGACCCGAAATTGGAAGTTGTGATCAGTCGAGCAAAAGATCCTGGCGAGCGGCTGGACCGCGTTCAAGTGATTGCAACCGCCACCTACAAGACAGACTGATCCTAGTGGCAGCTTTGGGTCGAAGGCGGACGGCAGCTTTGGGTGGGAACCTAACCTACCGCTCTGGCAGCGCGCTAAGTTTCTTTGTCATCGCGAACGTGAACCTTGCCGCTGCGTAAAGCATGTAACCGGTCAGTCCGATGATGATTGCCCAGATGCTGGGCGGTCTCGCCGCAATCCTATCCCAGAACCAATACAATGGCAGTAGCATGACCCCGAGGAAGGCTGCGTTCAGAACTAGGAAGACCGCGACAGCAAGTCGCTTTTCCTTTCGGCTGTAGGCTTTCTGACTCACACTCGTTCCCTCTCACGACGGCATATCGCGTCGAAGGGTTTCCACCATGCTAATGTCTACTTTGGGTCGATAGCTGCCATGCCGCTCATG
>JBJMUK010000152.1:0-2634 GCA_045811225.1 Sphingomicrobium sp.
GACATCATGGCGCCGGTCGGTCGTCCGGTGATCTCGTCGGCCCCGGGGACGGTCGAGAAACTGTTCTTCTCGAGCGGGGGCGGTGGCATCACAGCTTATGTTCGTTCCGACGATGGCAAGTGGACATATTATTATGCCCATCTCAGCGCTTATGCTCCGGGCCTGCGCGAGGGGCAGCGTGTCCTCCGGGGCGCCCCGATCGGCTATGTCGGCTACAGCGGCAATGCCAACCCCGCCGGCCCGCACCTGCATTTTGCGATCAACCGGATGAACCCGGGCGAGAAGTGGTTCAACGGGTCGCCCATCAACCCGTACCCGCTGCTTGCCGGTAAGCAGGCCAGCCGCTAGAGGCGGCTCCGGCTCTTTCCAACTCAGCTTATAGGCAGATCACATGAAGATCAGCGGCGTGGACATTCGTCCCGGCAACATCATCGAATATGAAGGCGGCATTTGGCGCGCCGTGAAGATCCAGCACACGCAGCCCGGCAAGGGCGGTGCCTATATGCAGGTTGAACTCAAGAACCTCATCGATGGCCGCAAGAACAATGTTCGCTTCCGCAGCGCCGAAACGGTCGAGCGCGTTCGCCTCGATACCAAGGACTTCCAGTTCCTGTTTGCGGAAGGTGACATGCTGACCTTCATGGACAAGGAAAATTACGAGCAGATCAGCCTTCCCCGCGACCTTCTCGGCGATGCAGCCGCGTTCCTTCAGGACGGCATGGACGTCGTGATGGAACTGCACGAGGAGCGGCCGATCTCGGTCCAGCTGCCCGACACGATCGAAGCGACGATTGTCGAAGCCGATGCCGTCGTGAAGGGGCAGACCGCATCGTCTTCCTATAAGCCGGCGGTTCTCGAGAATGGGGTTCGGGTCATGGTACCGCCGCACATCGGTGCCGGAACCCGCATCGTCGTGGATGTTTACGAACAGACCTACGTCCGCCGCGCAGATTAAGGCTGTCTAGCCCATGGTTTCTCATTCCGGCCTGATCACCGTCATGACCCGCGCCGCACGCAAGGCGGCTCCGCGTCTGCGCCGCGACTTCGGCGAGGTTGAGCAGTTGCAGGTCAGCCGCAAGGGGCCTGCGGACTTCGTGTCCATGGCTGACAAGCGGGCGGAGCAGACCATCGTCGAGGAACTGCGCAATGCGCGTCCCGACTGGGGTTTGTTGCTCGAAGAAGGCGGCGAGATCGAGGGCAATCCGGACAAGCCCCGCTGGATCGTCGATCCGCTCGACGGGACAACCAACTTCCTGCACGGCGTTCCCCATTTCGCAATCTCTATCGCCGTGGAGGAACGGCGCCCGGACGGACGCGCGGACATTACCTGTGGCCTGGTCTACCAGCCGCTTACCGATGAGAGCTTCTGGGCGGAAAAGGGCAGGGGTGCGTGGCTCCAGGACAGGCGTCTGAGGGTCTCAGCGCGCCGCGACCTGGATGATTGCCTCATCGGCACGGGCATTCCCTTCCGCGGTCGCGGGGATGTCGGGCAGTGGGCGAAGATCTACGCTGCCATCGGCCCGGAGGTTTCGGGCCTGCGCCGCTATGGCGCTGCATCGCTTGATCTGGCCTGGGTCGCGGCGGGGCGCCTCGATGGTTTCTGGGAAGATGGCCTGGCGTCTTGGGACGCGGCTGCGGGGATTCTGCTGGTCAGGGAAGCTGGCGGGTTCGTGACCGATTATCGTGGATCAGACCGCGCTTACGAGAAGGGCGAATATGTCGCGGCTTCGGGCGCAATCCACAGCCGGCTGCAGAAGCTGATTGCCAGCGCCATCCGTTGATCCTCTCGCTTCTCGCCATAACGTAATTTCGGCCGTTTGTGCGCCTTCACGGTGTTGCGGGCAGCACCATGCTGGCCTAAAGCGCCGCCAATTCTCGCGTCCTGGAGCTCTCCTTGGCCACCGTTGCCTTCGGATACCTGCCGATCCTGCTGTTCCTCGCCATCGCGCTGGGCCTGTCGACGGCCTTCGTGGTGCTGCCGATGATTGTCAGCCGCTTCACCGGTGCGCATCAGCCAAACCCGGAGAAGCTCAGCGAATATGAATGCGGCTTTCCGGCGTTCGAGGATACCCGGGCGCAATTCGATGTCCGCTTCTATCTCGTCGCGATTCTCTTCATCGTCTTCGACCTTGAAGCCGCGTTCCTGTTCCCATGGGCAGTGTCGCTTGCGGGCACGGGCATTGCCGGCTGGGGTGCAATGATGATCTTCCTGGCCGAACTCGGGCTGGGGCTTGCTTACGCCTGGAAGAAGGGCGCGCTCGAATGGGAGTGACCCTCAACCCGCGTGAGACGCGCTTCCCGACCGAGGAAGAGCTTGCCCGCGCCGCGGGTCTCGAGCCCGGCGGCGTCGACATGCAGAAGTTCGCGGCCATGCGCGAAGAGCTGGACGAGAAGGGCTTCCTGGTCACCACCACGGAGGACCTGTTCACCTGGGCTCGGACCGGTTCGCTCTGGTGGATGACCTTCGGCCTTGCCTGCTGCGCGGTGGAGATGATCCACGTGAACATGCCGCGCTACGACCTCGAACGGTTCGGCGTAGCGCCGCGGGCCAGCCCGCGGCAATCGGACGTGATGATCGTGGCTGGTACGCTCTGCAACAAGATGGCTCCTGCGCTTCGTCGCGTCTATGACCAG